>CAYTJW010000533.1:0-4445 GCA_964438135.1 uncultured Thermoanaerobaculia bacterium | reverse complement strand
AGCGGCGACCGCGGTCGAGCGCCTCGAGCGGCCGGCCGCGGTGCGCCTCGCCCTCGCCCTGGCGCTGGTGGCGGGCTTCTCGAGCTTCGCCTGCGAGATCGCCTGGACCCGTTTCTTCGCCATCGTCCTCGGCTCCAGCACGTACTCCTTCGCCATCATGCTCGCCGCCTTCTTGACCGGCATCGCCGCCGGCAGCCTGGCGTTGGCCCGGCTCGACCACCGGGTGCGGCGGCCGGCGCGCCTGTTCGGCTGGTCGCAGCTCGCGGCCGGGCTGCTGGTGGCGCTGCCGCTGCCGCTCTACCCGGCCGTGCCCTGGCTGGCGAGCGACCTCGGCCGGCTGCTGTCGCGCTCGACCGGCGCGTTCTACCTCCACTCGCTCGGCAAGCTGCTGCTGTGCTACCTGGTCATGCTGCCGCCGACCCTCTGTCTGGGGCTGTCGATCCCGCTCCTGGTCAAGGCCGCGGCCACCCGCCTCGACGGCCTCGGCGGCTCGACCGGCCGGGTCTACGCCTGGAACACGGTCGGCAACGTCCTCGGCGCCCTCCTCGCCGGCCTGGTGCTGCTCGAGCTCCTCGGCCTCGAGCCGCTGCTGCGCCTGGCCGCGGCCGCGAGCGTGGCGGTGGGGGTGGCGGCGCTGGCACTGCTCGCCGGCGACCCGAGGCGCCGCCTGCGCTCCCTCCTCGTCAGTGGGGCGGCGGCGACCGCGGGCCTGGCCGGCTTCTGGCTCGCGACCGGACGGTGGGACCTGCGCCTGCTCACCGGCCAGGTCTTCCGCGGCCTCGAGCACGGCACCAGCTTCGCGGCCTACCGTGAGAGCGTCAGCCGCGTCCGCCTGCTCTTCACTCGCGACGACCCGGCCGGCAGCCTCATGGTCGGCTGGTCCCCCGAGCGCGAGCCGCAGCTGGCGCTGTGGATCAACGGCAAGGTCGACGCCAGCTCGCGCGGCGACTACCCGACCCAGGTCCTGTGCGCCCAGCTGCCGCTGCTGCTCCACCCTCGCCCGCGCGAGGTGGCGGTGGTCGGGCTCGCGTCCGGCATCACCGCCGGCGCCGCCCTCACCCACGACCTCGAGCGCCTCGACGTGCTCGAGCTCGTCGCCTCGATGCCCGCGGCGGCGCGGCTGTTCTCGGAGTGGAACCGCGACCCGCTCGCCGACCCGCGCTGCCGGCTGGTCGTCGACGACGCGCGCAGCTTCTTCGCCCACACCCGACGGCAGTACGACGTCATCGTCTCCGAGCCCTCCAACCCCTGGCTGGCCGGGGTGTCGGCCCTGTTCACCCGCGAGCTCTACCGCGACGCCCGCCGCGCCCTGCGGCCGGGGGGCCTGTTCGTGCAGTGGGTGCAGGCCTACGAGATCGGCGACGAGACGGTGACCATGATGGTCCGCACCCTGCGCTCCGAGCTGCCGCACGTGCGGGTCTTCCAGGCCCGCTCGGTCGACCTGCTGCTGGTGGCGTCGGCCGAGCCGCTCGTGGTCGACCCGGCCCGCCTCCAGGCCCGCCTCGAGGGCAGCGAGGCCGGCCGCCAGCTCGCCGGGCTGGGCATCACCGACGCCGCCTCGCTGCTGTTCCTGGAGCGCTTCTCGCCGGCCACGGTCGACGTCCTCGCCGCCCTCGGCGGGGAAGAGAACACCGACGACAACCAGCGTCTCGAGCACCGCGCCCCGCTCGACCTGTACCGCGGCCTGCGGCCCGACCGCGTCGACCTCCTCGACGAGCGGCTGCGGCTGGCGCCGTCGCTCGAGTGGAGCCGGCTGCGTCACGCCCGGTCCGGTCCCCGGCCGACCATCCCCTTCGACCTCTTCAACCGCGAGCTGATGGCCCCCCCGCGTCTGGTCGAGGTGCTGCTCGACGCCCAGCAGAACGGCGGCCTCGACCCCCGTTTCCTCGCGGGCGGCAGCCTCGACCTGCCCGCGGCCTGGCTCGCCCGCCCGCCCCTGCCCACGGCCGCGCTCGCCGACCGGGTCGAGCGGCTGCTCTCCGCCGGCCGACCCGACCTCGCCGCCGAGCTGCTCGAGGAGCGGCGCGGCCTGGTGGCCTACCAGGCGGCGCTCGCCCCGGCCGTGCGGCCGCTCTGGCTCTCCGCCCTCAACCGCTGGCAGGAGGCGACCCGCGGCACCCCGCAGCAGGCGGTGTTCCGGGCCGTGCGGGTCGACGCCCTGGCTGCCGCCGGCGACGCCGGCAGCGCCGCCGCCGAGCTGCGCCGCTGGCTGGCTGGCCCCGAGCCGCCGCCGTGGCTGTTCGCCGTCACCCGCGCCTGCCAGCTCGACCGTGGCCCGTTCTGCCGGGAGGTGGTGGCCGGGCTCCAGGCCCGCGAGCCCACCCCCGAGGGGGAGCGCCTGCTCGAGCTCCTCGGCGGCCGCTGAGCCTCGTCGCCAGCCCGCCGAACCACCGGGGTCGGGAGCGGGCCTGCGGCAGGTCGTGACGGGGTGCGCGCGCTACACTGGGGCTGCCGGAGGCGGAGCGGCGGGAGGTGGAGGTTGGGGCCAGAATGCGGCGTTCGCCGCGGCCTGGTGGTCGCGCTGCTGCTCGCCGCGTGGTGGCCGGCGGGCGCGCTGGCCGGGGTCGAGGGCCTGGCCCTGGACGGCGGGCCTTTCGAGCTGCTCGGCGGCCGGCTGGTCATCGGCGCGCCGGCCGGGACCCGCCTCGCCCCCCGCCAGGCCGACATCATGGGCGCGGCCGAGGCGGCCGAGGAGGAGTCGCGCCTCGTGCTCGACCACCAGGGCACGCGGCTGGTGGTGATGGCCTACGAGCTGTACGCCCGGTCGAGCGGCGACTTCGCGGCCGCGGTGCGGCGCGACCTGCTGGCCCGCCTCGGCGAGCAGACGCGGGGGTGGGCCCTGGAGCCGCTCGAGGTGGCGACCCACCTGGCCGCGGTCGCGTTCTCACCGCCCGCGCCGACCGGCGCCGGGCACGCCAACCTGGTCCTCGGCGCCTACGTCCGCCACCCCGACGGCATGGCCATGCTGCTGGCCTTCTACGTCAGCCCGGAGGGGGTGCCGGCCGTGGCGGCGTGGACGGCGCTCGCCCGCCGCATGGTCGCCGGCCTGGCGCGGGGCACGCGCACCCTGGACCTGGGCGGGGGCGAGCTGCGCCTGGCCACGCCGTTCGCCCTGACGCTGGTGCTCGAGGCGCCGGCGGGGGTCGGCCGCTCCGCTCAGCACGGTCCGGACTTCGTGGTCCACCGCCTGCGCGCGGTGACGCCGCTGGGCGAGGTCGGGGCGAGCTGCGGCCTGTACCTTGGCCACAGCCCCTCCTCCCAACACCGCCAGGTCGGCGAGCCGGCCGGGCGGGTCGTGGAGGTGGACGGCGTCCTGCTCGGCCAGGCCGTGACCTGGCGCCGCTGGGGCGGCGACGGGCTCCACTGGCTGGAGGGAATGGTGGCGGTCGACGACCGCGAGGGGCTGACGCTGCACGCCTTCTGCTCCGCGCCGACCCTGCCCGGCCTGCGGCCGCTCCAGGCCATGCTGGCCACCCTGCGGGTCGAGCGCGCCCCCTGACCCCACCCGGCCCGCGGTGGGGTGGGGCGAGCCGTGGGCGGTCGGGCGAGTTGCGCGCACAGACCCGGTGGCCGGTCATCCCGAGCCCCCCACGGCCTCCGTGGCGGCCGGCTCGACGGCGATGAAGCGCCACGTCGACCGCGCCACCTCCGACCCCGCTGCACACTCCCTGTCATCTCGAGGAGGCGCCGCAGGCGCCGACGAGAGATCCCTCCCGGAGAACCAGGCCGTCTGATCTTGAAGTGTCTCAATCCGCGAGGGATCCCTTCCCTCGCGTCCGCTCGGGACAGGCTCTCGCCGGGCTCGTCGGGATGACAGGGGAAGGGGAGGCGCTTCATTGGAAGCCCGGGCCGGGCGGCGCATGCCGAACGGCTCGACAGCGAGGTTGCCAGCGTGATCCGTGGCTGCAGCTCGTGGCCCTGGGCGTGGACGTGGTCCGGGTCGGGGCCGGCGCGACGCCCGCGCTGGACCGCGGGGCGCTCCTCCTCTACCCTCGGCCGCGATGGGCGCCGACCCGCTCGACCCGCCCGCGTGGCCCCGCCCGGTCGCCCCCTCCGGCCCGGCCGAGCTGGAGCTGCGCCTCGCCGGCTTGCGGCTGGTGGGGACGTCGCTGGCGGCTCGCGTCACCGCCTTCGCGGTGCCCGAGCTCGGCGTGGCACTGGACGTCGGCCGCCTGTCGCCGACCATCGCCGAGCAGCCGGTGGTGCTGCTGTCCCACGCCCACCTCGACCACCTGGCCGGGGTCCTCGCCTACCTCAACCTGCGCGCCCGCTTCCACCCCGGCGTCCCGCCCCGCCTGGTCGTGCCGGCGGCGGTGGCGGCACCGCTGGCCGAGGCGCTGCGCCGGCTGCCGGGGATGGAGCCGGTCAGCCGGCGGCTCGACCTCGACCGGGTGATCGTGCCGGTCGCGCCGGGGCAGGAGGTGGCGGTGCCGGGCGGCGCCGCG
>CAYTJW010000532.1:0-4466 GCA_964438135.1 uncultured Thermoanaerobaculia bacterium | reverse complement strand
GCCGCCGACCACGGCGGCCTCGGCCGCCGGGGGCGGCGTCGCAAGTCGGGCGGCCGCGGGGGACGACCGGGGGCTCTGCTCCAGCACCGCGAGAGTGTACCGCAACCGGTGCGCGGCCCCCGGCCCGGGGGCCGCTACCCCAGCAGGCCGCCGACCAGGGCGAGGGTGGCCAGCAGGGCCGCGATCGCGCCCAGGCAGCCGCAGCCGAGGCAGCCCGAGCCGCGGGCCACCGCGGCCCGGAACATCGCCTTGCCGGCCGCCTCGCCGACCAGCGGCAGGGCGGAGACGGCGACCTGGCCGGCGGTCCGCCGCCAGCGGTCCATCTCCTCGTGGTGCATCTGCTGGCGGAGGACCTGCTGCTGCGCCGCGACCCGCTCGCGGTGCCTCATCTCCTCCCGCCGCCGCACCACCTCCATCTCCTGCTCGCCCGGCAGGAGCCTGAGGGCCGAGCCGCAGTAGGAGCACACGTGCTCGACCTCGCCCAGCGGCACGGCGATCGGCGCCGCGCAGTTGGGGCACTTGAGGCTGCGGGTCTCCATCGGCCTTCCCGGTGGGGAGTGTAGCGGCCGGTGGGCCCCTTCGTCGAGGTGCTCACGCCCCGGCCGCACCCGTGCCCGGCGGGTCGGGCGGGGGCCGCCGAGAGCTGACCGCTCGGCCCCGCGTCTCGACCGCCCGCCCGGTTCCGGCTAGACTTCGCGGCCGGGGGTGAACGAGCATGGCGAACCGGTTCAGGACCCACAGGTGCGGCGAGGTGCGGCCGGAGGACGCGGGCAGCCGGGTGCGGCTGTCGGGCTGGGTGCACCGCGTCCGCGACCTGGGCGGGGTGGCGTTCCTGCTGCTGCGCGACACCAGCGGCCTGGTGCAGGTCTCCTTCGGCGACGGCGTCGAGCCGGGCCTGCTCGCGGCCGTTCGCCAGCTGCACCTCGAGTCGTGCGTCACGGTCGAGGGGGTGGTGCGGCCGCGCCCCGAGAGCGACGTCAACAAGGCCATGGCCACCGGCGCCCTCGAGGTCGTGCCGGAGCGGCTCGCGGTGCACAACGCGGCGAAGACGCTGCCGTTCATGGTCGACAGCACGGACCCGGTCGGCGAGGTGGTGGGGATGCGCTACCGCTACCTGCACCTGCGCCGGCCCGAGGTGGCCCGCTTCATCAAGGAGCGCCACCGCGTCACCCAGTGGGTGCGGCGCTTCCTGTCCGGCAAGGGCTTCGTCGAGATCGAGACCCCGCTCCTGACCAAGACCACGCCCGAGGGGGCGCGCGACTTCCTGGTGCCGTCGCGGCTCTTCCCCGGCACCTTCTACGCCCTGCCGCAGTCGCCCCAGCAGTACAAGGAGCTGCTGATGGTGGCGGGCCTCGACCGCTACTTCCAGATCGCGCGGGCGCTGCGCGACGAGGACCCGCGCGCCGACCGCCAGGTCGAGCACACCCAGGTCGACCTCGAGATGAGCTTCGTCGAGCGGGACGACGTGGTCGACCTGCTCGAGGAGATGATCGTCGGCGTCACCACCGAGGCCTCGGACCGCGAGCTCGTGTTCCGGCCGCTGCCGCGCATCGCGTACGCGGAGGCGATGGAGCGCTGGGGCTCCGACAAGCCCGACCTGCGCTTCGGCATCGAGCTGGTCGACGTCACCGAGCTGGTGCGGGCGACCGGCTTCCGGGTCCTGTCCGGCGCGGTCGAGGCGGGCGGCGCGGTGCGGGGCATCGCCGTGCCGGGTCTCGGCGGCCTGTCGCGCAAGGAGCTCGACGAGGTCAACGCCAAGGCCGTCGAGTGCGGCCTGAAGGGGGTCGTCTGGTCGACCGCCAGAGGCGGGGCGCTGCGCTCCTCGGCCGGGCAGCGCCTGGAGGAGGAGGTCCACCGCGCGGTGCGGGCGAAGCTTCAAGCCGGCGAGGAGGACCTGGTCCTGCTCGCGGCCGGCCCGCGCGAGGAGATCGGCAACGGCCTGGGGCTGCTGCGGCTCTACTTCGGCGACCGCCTCGGCCTGCGCGACCCGCGCCGGGCGGCGTTCGCCTTCATCGTCGACTTCCCGCAGTTCACCTGGGACGCGGAGGCCAAGCGCTGCGACCCGGTCCACCACATGTTCGTCAGGCCCAGGGAGGAGCACATCCCGCTCCTCGACACCGACCCGCTCGCGGTGATCAGCACCCAGTACGACCTGGTCTGCAACGGCTACGAGATGTGCTCCGGCTCGATCCGGATCCACGAGCGGGCGCTGCAGGAGAAGGTCATGCGCCTGATCGGCCTCGGCGAACGGGAGATCCAGGAGAAGTTCGGGCACCTGCTCGAGGCCTTCGACCTCGGCGCCCCGCCGCACGGCGGCGCCGCGCCGGGTCTCGACCGGCTGGTGATGGTGCTGACCGGCACCCCCTCGATCCGCGACGTGGTCGCCTTCCCCAAGACCACCCGCGGCCAGGACCTGATGATGAACGCCCCCTCGGCCGCCGGCGAGGCCCAGCTCGCGGAGCTCTACCTCAAGGTCGACCGCGAGCGCATGAAGCCCGAGGACCGCGAGTTCCTCGACGCCCAGGGGCGCTTCGAGACCAGGACGTTCTGACCCGCGACGTCTCGCGGGGCGCTCAGCCCTCCCCCGCCCGCTCCAGCAGCAGCTCCCGCACGGCCTGCTCCAGACGGTCGAGGTGGCCGCGGGCTGAGCCGCCATCCTCGGCGACCGCACCCGCGGTCGCGGCGTGGGTGCGGGGTGCCACCGCACCGGCGCGGGGCCGGCCTCCGCTGGTCCGGGCGAGCAGCGGCCTGACGCCGTGCTGCACCACGCGCAGCGTGTCCCAGCGGACGACCCCGGCCTCGTTCGCCGCGAGCCCCAGGCCGAGCCGCAGGAGAGCCGTCAGGGCAGCGGGCCCCGGGCGGTAGCCGAGGGCCGCCGCCCAGATCGCCGCGATCTGATCCAGGCTCGCCGAGGCGCGGCCCGTCTCACGCAGGGCCGCGGCCAGCAGGCGGGCGCGGTCCGTGGGGGTGGCAGCCCCCTTGCGCGTCAGGAGCTCCCCCCAGCAGACCGTGACGCCGCCATTCCCCGCGATCTGGAGGGTCGCGGCGAGGACACCGGGCGCGACCGCCGCCATCGGCGGGTCGAGGTCACGGGGGTGGATCATGCCGCGCTCGCTGTCCAGGCGGGCTGCGACCGGCACCGCCATGCGGAACGCTTGTGGCAGGAAGCGGCACCGCGCCTTACGCATCGCCTTGGCCTCGATCTGCCTCGCCCGCTCCACGGAGCGGCCGAGCTCGTCCGCGATCTCGGCGAAGGTGCGACCCTCGAGGTGGCGGCGGCGGAGGGCCAGGCTCTCGCGCGGCGTCAGGCCGGCCAGCGTGCGCTCCACCAGCTCGACCGGGTCGTGCGGCGGTCCTGACGCTCGGGTGGCGAGGCGGGCAACGGCGGCGAGCAGGTAGTAACGGCGAGACTCGGCGAGCCACGGTGTCGCGCCAGGCGGCGTGAGGGCCGCGACGAGGGAAGCGAGCGTCTGCGGGCCGAGCCGAGCCTCGACCTCGGCCACCTCGTGCGCGGCGAAGGGGAGGCGCGCGGCCGGGAGGTCGGCGACACCGTGCGCCGCCAGCCTGGCGGCGAGGGTCGGCTGGCCGTCCGGCAGGACCAGTTGGCGCTCGAGAGCACGGACCGCGCCGCGAAGCTCGCGCCAGGCCGGAGGTTCCATCCGCAGGCTCGGCGACCACCTGGCGACCGCGGCCAGGGCGTCGGCGACGGTGCGCACGTCCTTGCCCGCGAGGGCCTCCCTGGCCCCGAACGAGAGGTCGAGGTGGGCCTGCCACGGCTCGTCGGCGATCGCGGCGAGGCTGCGCTCGAACCTCTCCTGCTCTTCGGTTCGCAGCGGTTGCGAGGCCTGCTGCTCGTCCTGGGTGTCCTGCGGCGCGGCAGAGGCTCCGGGCAGCACGCGGGCGGTGAACCAGGGCGGCAACCGCATCGCGAGGGCGAGACCCTCCGCCTCCAGGGCACGCTTGATCTCGCGCAGGGAGATGCTCCCGAGGCCCCGAGCTCTGCAGAGGTCGTACTCGGATCGCGTCACGAGCTGATGGACGTGACGAACTCCCTCATGCTTGAGGCAGTTAAGGGTCCGCGCCGACAAGCTCAGCGAGTCGACTGGCCGGAGCAGGACGGAGTCGACGGTCGCCTCGATGCCGGGCTCAGACGGGTTGCCCACGCTCACCCCGCGGCGCCGCGGCCGCGGCGGCCCCGGGGACGACGGGCGGCTGGGTGCTCACGGCGGGGCGCGGAACGGGCGACTCCGGTCATCGGGCGGAGGTCGAGTATAGCGCCGCCGCAGCCGGGCGGACCGCATGTCGACGAGCTGGGTCGCCCCACTGTCCCGCAGCGCGCGGTGCCGGACACGGGGCGGGTAGTGAGCCGAGCTGGCTCGATCCTCGGCGTGGTCGCCTTCGCCCAGACCACCCGCGACCCGGACCTCCTGACCCGGCGGCGGCGCGGCCCGAGCTCAGGCCGCGCC
>CAYTJW010000531.1:0-4469 GCA_964438135.1 uncultured Thermoanaerobaculia bacterium | reverse complement strand
GGCCGCCGTCTCGGGGCCGCGCTCCGGGGGGCTCCAGGTCTGGGAGGGGCATCGGCCCGTGCGCCCGACGCCGCTCAGCCGCCCTGGGCGGTCGGGGTCGGCGCGGGCGCCGGCTCGGGCGCCGGCGCCTGGGCGCCAAAGCTGCAGGCGAGCGTCGCCGCCAGGCCCAGGATCAGGACGCCCGCGGCGAGGGTCGTGCGAAAGCTCATGCTCTCTCCTCCTTCGCCGGGCAGCCCGATGCGCGTCCGAACGACCCCGTCTCGGCGTACCGGCCCCGTCAGGTCACTCTCACGACGGCTCGCGCCCCGGCGAGCTGTTGCACCTGGGGTCGAGTATAGCACCGGGTCCCGCGGGCTCTCAGGCGCCGCGCTACCGGCCGAGGTCCTCGGGCCAGCGGCCGAGGTCGCCGTCGGCCCAGACGACGTCGCGCTCGGGCTCGGCCCGGTCGAAGGGCCCGACCTCGTAGCGGTCGGATTCGAAGCGGCCGTCCTGGACCGGGCTGCGGACCTGGAAGCGGTGGCTCGAGCGGTCGAGGCGGAGGTCGAGGGGCTGCCGCCAGCCGTCCCGGTCGGGCAGTTGGCGCAGGTACTGCGGCACCACCAGCGCCGCCAGCTCGGCGGCGGTGACGAGGCAGAGAACGGCGACTCTCCCGGCGAAGGTCATGGCGCCTCCTCCCCGGCCGCGGCCGGCGGGGCCCAGGCGAAGTCCCAGTCGCGGTCCGGCCAGAAGCCGGCCCGCTCGAAGCCGTAGCGGGCTCGGCCGCCCCGCGCGGGCAGGGGCTGGAGGCCGTAGCTGGACGAGACCTGCTCCGTGCCGGCCGGCAGGGACAGCTCGAACGTCGCCCTCCCCACCGGCCGGCCCCACGCCCGGGTGGTGGTGAGCAGGTAGCGGCCCCGGGGCACGGCGCTGGGCTGCAGGTAGTGCAGCCGCAGCCGGAGGGCCTGGCGCGGCCGGAACAGGAGCCGGACCGAGACGTCGTCGCCGTGGACGACCGGGGTCAGCGGCTCGAGGCCGCCGTCTCCGTCCCGCACCAGGTCGAGGGCCAGGCCCACCGGCGGCGGGTGGTCGAGGTCGACCGGGAACGGGATGCCGAGGCGCAGGGCGGCCGGCCAGGGCGCGAGGTTGCGGTACTCGTAGAGCCCCTCCACCTCGACCAGGCCGCGGCCGGGGGGGCCGCCGGCCGTGACCGTGACCTGCTCGGAGACGAAGCGAACCGGGCCCCACCAGCCGCCGAGCAGGAGCGCCGCGAGCGCCGCCAGGAGGACGGTCGCCCACACCTCTGGAGCGAGCTCGGCCGCTGGCGCTGGCGACAGGCGCATGGCTGACCCGAGCGTACCACGGGCGCCGCGGCCGGCCGCGCGGTCAGAACAGCTCGATCGTCGCCGGCGGGCGGCGGCTGATGTCGTAGGCCGCGCGCGCGGCGCCGGCGCGGTCGCAGATGGCCTTCCCGATCCGCACCAGGGCGTCGAAGCCCAGGTCGAGCGGGCGGGCGGTGCGGACGTCGTCGCTCTCGACGACCTTGATGCCGGCCGGGTAGCCGTCGCGGCCGGAGTCGAAGACCTCGTACAGGACCCTCGGCACGGCCGAGTCCCGGTTGAGGGTGTCGTACAGCTCCATCAGGCGCGCGTGGTTGGCGGCCGGGCCCTTGACCCAGAGGATGGGGGCGTAGAGCTTGCCCCGCTGGGCCGTGACCCCGGCGTCGACCCACATCGCCGCGGTCCGCATCTGGAAGCAGGCAGCGTCGCCCCCGACCACGTCCCGCGCGCACCGGCTCAGGCCCTCGAGGCGCTCCACGCCGGGGTCGAGGCAGGTGGCGAAGTACTGGAACGGGGTGCGCACCCCGGTCACCTCGTTGTAGCGGAAGGGCGTGCCCCACTGCTGCTCGAGAACCTCGCCCAGCATGGTCTCGACCACGTCGGTGGCGACCCTCGCCAGCCGCAGCTTGTCGGCTGAGAAGGCGCCGCCGACCCGCAGCAGCTGCGCCGGGCCCGGGCACGGGATGCGGAGGGCGAGCTCCCGCGGCATGCCGAGGCGGGCCGCCACCCGGCGGACGTGGGGCTTGTAGAGGGCCGCGAGCGGCTCCAGCTTCTTCATGCTGTAGGGGAGGTTGACGTTGTGCTGGGTCTGCCGGTTCTGCTCGGTCATGACGATGTCGGGGGCGATGGTGCCGTCGGCGACCCAGTCCGCGCGCAGGCCGGCGAGGTGCGTGTTCGAGGTGAGGGTGTAGAGGCTGCGGAAGATCTCCCGCTTGAGGGTGCCGTCCTCGACCCCCTCGAACCACGGCACGACCCGGTCGGCGGTGTGGATGACCGCGAAGTTGGGGAAGCCCGCGAACGCCTCCGCCGTGACCTGCCACTCCTCGCGACCGCCGATCAGCCGGCGGAAGCCGTCGTCGATGAAGAACGGCAGCAGCCGGTCGCCGAGGACCTCCTTGAGCAGGAAGGCGACCGCGGTGCTGTCCACGCCGCCCGACGCCGACAGCGCCACCCTCTCGGACGGGCCGACGGTCGCCTCGACCCACTGCCGCGCCCCCGCCAGGTAGTGGTCGACGTCGAAGGCCCCGAGCTCGGCCGGCAGCGGGTAGTCGTAGCGGTGAACCTCGAGCTGCGCCATGGCCCCACCTCCCGGTTGCGGCGACACGGTCCGGTCGGGCCGCATCATAGCCGAGCCCGGCACGCCGGGCGGGCTCGGCCCGGCCGCCTCAGCCGCCGGCCAGCGCCCGGCCGAGGCGCCGGCAGCCCTCGTCGACCAGGTCGGGGTCGGCGAAGCTGAAGCAGAGCCGCGCGTACTCGTTGCCGAGGTGGACCGGGCCGACCTGCTCGTCGGCGCCGGGGTAGAAGGAGTGGCCGGGCACGAACGCCACCTTCTCCGCCGCCGCCCGGTGGAAGAAGGCCTCGCTGTCCTGGCCGGGGAAGCGCAGCCAGAAGAAGAAGCCGCCCGCGGGCGGGAACCAGGTGGCGCGCCCCGCCGGGATGTGGCGCAGGAGCGACTCCTGCATCGCCTTGCACTTGCCTTCGTAGGTGGCGATGACCTTCAGGATGTGCGGCTCGATGTGGCCGCGGGCGCAGTACTCGGCGACCAGCGCCTGGGTGACGGTCGAGGTGCAGAGGTCCTCGCCCTGGCGGACCAGCACCATGGCCCGGGTCACGGCCGGCTCGGCCACGGTCCAGGCGACCCGCACCCCCGGCGCCAGGATCTTGGAGAAGGACGAGGCGTAGACCACCAGGTCCGAGCCGTTGGCGAGCCGCTTCACCGTGGGCAGGGCCTCGCCCGCGTAGCGCAGGCGGCCGTAGGGGTCGTCCTCCAGGATCGGGATCTCGAGCCGGCCGGCGATCTCGAGCAGGAGCTTGCGGCGCTCGAGGCTCAGGGTGGCGCCGGAGGGGTTGGCGAAGTCGGGCACGGTGTAGATCAGCTTGGGCCGGCGGCCGGTCGCGCGCTCGCAGGCGGCCACGACCTCGGGCAGCAGCTCGACCTGCATGCCGTCGCCGTCGCAGGGGACGGTGGCGAAGCGGGCGCCGGCGTTGCGCAGGCTGTGCACGGTGCCGGGGTAGGTGGGCGCCTCGACCACCACCACGTCGCCCGGGTCGAGCAGGGCGCGGGCGAGGAGGTCGACCGCCTGCTGCGAGCCGGAGGTGACCAGGAGCTGGTCGGACGCCACCTGGTAGCCGAGGCGGCCGGCCATCATCTCGAGCAGGGCCTCGCGCAGCGGCGGGTAGCCCTCGCTGGCGCCGTACTGGAGGACGACCCGGCCGTCGCGCTCGAGCACGTCGGCGCAGGCCGCGAGCTGCTCGACCGGGAAGGCGGCCGGGTCGGGCAGGCCGCCGGCGAACGAGATCATGCCCGGCTGGGAGATGACCTTGAACAGCTCGCGGATCGGCGACGGCTGCATCCTCTGGGCGATGGACGAGTAGCGGAAGACCCCCACGGCGCACCTCCTCGGCGGGGGGATTGTAGGACAGGCGAGCGGCGAGTAGGCAGGGGCTTCAGCCCCTGCCGCCAACACCCTCTCGCTGACCCCCGCCGCGGCCCGAGCCCGGGGCTCGACCGCGAGCCGGTCGAGTGGGGGTACAGTGGCGGCATGGCGACCTGGGTGGTCGGCGACGTGCACGGGTGCATCACGACCCTCGAGCGCCTGGTCGAGCGGATCCGCTTCGACCCGGCCGCGGACCGGCTGTGCCTGGTCGGCGACCTGGTCAACCGCGGGCCGCGCTCGCTCGAGGTGCTGCGGTGGGCCGCCGGCCTCGGCCCGGCCGTGACGGCGGTGATGGGCAACCACGACCTGCACCTGCTGCTGCGCGCCCAGGGCCTGAACCACGCCCGCCGCGGCGACCGCCTGGACGAGGTGCTGGCCGCGCCCGACGCCCGGCGCCTGCTGGGCTGGCTCCGGCGGCGGCCGTTCCTGCTCGAGCTGGGGGGGTGCCTGGTGGTCCACGCCGGGCTCCTGCCGGGCTGGGACCTCGAGCGCGCCC
>CAYTJW010000530.1:0-4478 GCA_964438135.1 uncultured Thermoanaerobaculia bacterium | reverse complement strand
GGTGAGCTCGGCCACCGCCGCCGTCAGCCGCGAGGCGAGCGCGGCCAGGTCGGCGGCCGAGCGGCTGAGGTCGGCGAACGACACCACCTGCTCCTCGACCGCGGCCGCGGTCCGCTCGGCGCCGGCCGCCGTGCTGTCCGCGGCGCGGGCGATCTCGCCGACCGCGTGGGCGATCTCCTCGTGGCTCTGGATCTGCTGCCGCGACAGGTGCTCGGCGCTGCCGGCCAGGCCCTCGGTGCGGTCGATCACCGCCGCCATGCCGTCGATCACCTCCTCCAGGGTGGCCACCGCCCCCTGGCCGCTGCGGACCCTCTCCATGCCGGCCTGGACGAGCTCGACCACGCGGCCGATCTCGTCCTGCGCCTGGACCACGATCTCGGCCACCTGCTCGGCCGAGGCCGACGAGCTGTCGGCCAGCCGCTTGACCTCGCCCGCCACCACCGAGAAGCCCCGCCCGTGCTCGCCGGCCCGCGCCGCCTCGATGCCGGCGTTGAGGGCGAGGAGGTTGGTGCGGTCGGCGAAGCGGTCGATGGCCGCCGCCACCTCGGCGATCTCGGCCGAGCGCCGGGACAGGCCGGCCAGGGCCTGCTCGGCGTGGGCGAAGACGCGCGCGAACTCCTCCATGCGGGCGGTGGCGTCCTGCGCCGCCTGGCGGCCTCGACGGACCGTCGCCACCGCCTCGGCCGCCGTCTCCGAGGTCTCCCTGGTCCCCCCGGCCATGCGCTGCCCGGCCTCGGTCAGGCGCTCCAGGCTGCGCGACAGCCGGTCGAGCTGCGCCGCCTGCTGGCTGGCACCACGCGCCATCTCCTGGACCGTGGCCGCGATCTCCGTTGCCGCCTGGTTGGCGGCCTCGGCTCCCGCCTGGATGCCCGAGGTCTCGACGTCGAGCTCGCCCGCCGCCTCGCCGATCTGCAGCCGCAGGCGTTCGAGCAGGCGCAGCGACCGCGCCTCGGCCCGGTTCAGACGCTGGCCCAGGCCGGACATCACGTAGGCGGCGAGGTTGAGCAGGACCCACATCGACAGGACCACGCTCGCCACCACGTGCGGGTCGCGGTAGTGGCCGTGCTGGTACTCCGGCCGCAGCCATGGCAGGTGGGCCATGAGGCCGGCGTACTCCCCCAGCGCGAACAGGGCGAAGAGGGCGGCGCCGAAGTTGGCCTGCAGGAAGACGCCCCGCCGCGACAGCACCAGGCTGTCGAGGATGACGGCCAGGAACGGCAGGTAGACGGTCGGGCACTCGACGCCGCCGTTCAGGTAGACCAGCACGCAGGTCATCACCATGTCGGCCAGGGCCTGGGCGAGCGCCTGCCGCCGCAGGCTCCGCGCCAGGTCGGCCGGCGGTGCCGCCGACTCGCGGGTCCGCCGGAGCCAGAGCAGGAAGACCGTGTTGTAGGCCAGCGCCGCCGGCCCCAGGACCCAACCGAAGAGCAGGAACTGGGCGTGCCCGACGAGCTGGGTGACGAACCCGGCCGTGGCGATCCCGGCCAGGCTCAACCAGCGCAGGTTGATCAGCCAGCCGAGGCGCTCGACGTGGCCGCGGACCTGCTGCCAGGCCTCGGGCTCGAAGTGCTCGACGTCGTCCATGGCGCGCCCCCTATCGTAGCGGGATCGGCCCTGCCGGTCGAGAGGTGCTCTGCCCGGGCCCGCCTCGACCGGCCGGGGCGCGCCCCGCTAGAATGCCAGGGGGTGACTGCCGTGGACGACGCCGACACGCGCGAGGAGCACGGCTCTCCGCCGCCGGCGGCGGGCGTCGGCGAGCCGTGCCGCTGGCGGCCGGTGCCGTTCCTGGCCACCCTCCGCCCGGCCAGCCTGCGCCGCCCGCCCACCCGCACCCTGCTGGCGCTGTGGCTCGGCTTCACCCTCCTGTGCGTCGGCTCGAGCGTGGTGATGGTCCTGCTCGACTGGAACGGCATCCCGGTCGACGCCGGGCCGGTGCGCTTCTACCTCACCGTCTACCCGCCCCTGGTCCTGTGCGTGTGGGCGCTGTTCTGGCTCGGCCTGCCGTGGGCGTTCATCCCTGCCTACCTCGCGACCCTGGTCGGCGCCCTCGTGGCCGGCATGCCGCTCGCCTGGGCGCTGCTGTTCGCCTTCGCCGACCCCCTCGGCCTGGCGGTCTACGCCCTCGCCTACCGGAGCGCGCCGCTGCGCTTCGACCTCCGCTCCGCCGGCTCGCTGGCGTGGTTCCTCGTCATCACGCTCGGCGCGGCCCTGGCCGGCTCGTCCGGCTCCTTCATCTGGTGCCACACCCGCGACCTGTCCGGCCCGGCGGTGTTCGCCGTCTGGGAGGGGTGGTGGACCGGAGCGGTGCTGACGGCCGCCCTGGTCAACGCGCCCGTGCTCCACCTCGCCAGCCGGGTGGTCGTCCGGTGGCGCAACCGCTGGCTGGGCGAGCCGCCGGAGCCCGAGCCGTCGACCGCGTCCCAGGTCGGGGCCGTGCTGGCCGGCTGCGGCGTCGCCGCCCTCTTCGTCTGGGCCAGCGCCAGCATGGTCACCGGTCGGCTCGGCGAGCTGGCCACCGCCACGGCCCTGCCCGACGGGCTGCGCGACGAGGTCCTGGCCGCGGCCGCGAGCGTCGACCTGGTGGTGTGGCACTACCTGGTGCTGGTGGTGGTCTGCGCCGGCGGTCTGCTGCTCCTGGCCACGACCTGGAACCGCGCTCTCCAGCGCGAGGTCCGCCTCCGCACCGCCGCCGTCGCCGAGAGCGAGCGGCGCTACGCCCTGGCCGCCCGCGGCGCCAACGACGGGCTGTGGGACTGGGACCTGGCGACCGGCTCGATCTTCTTCTCCGCGCGCTGGCAGAGCATGGCCGGGCTGCGCGAGGGCCAGATGGGCGCCCGCCTCGACGACTGGCTGGAGCTGGTCCACGACGAGGACCGGGGCACGCTGCGCGCCGCCCTCGAAGCCCACCTCGAGGGGCGCACCTCTCACTTCCAGGCCGAGCACCGCCTCCGCCACGCCGACGGCGTCTACCGCTGGATGCTGACCCGGGGGGTGTGCGAGCGCGACGCCCAGGGGCGTCCCACGCGCATGGCCGGGTCGCAGACCGACATCACCGAGCGCAAGCTGGCCGAGCACCAGCTGCTGCACGACGCCCTCCACGACCAGCTCACCGGCCTGCCCAACCGGGCGCTGTTCCTCGACCGCCTGGCCGGGGCGATCGCCCGCGCACGCCGCACCCAGGGGTACGTCTTCGCCGTGTTGTTCCTGGACGTCGACCGCTTCAAGGTCGTCAACGACAGCCTCGGCCACGCCGTCGGCGACCGACTGCTGGTGGCCATCGCCGTCCGCCTGGCCTCGTGCCTGCGGTCGGTCGACACCGTGGCCCGGCTCGGCGGCGACGAGTTCGCCATCCTGCTCGACGACATCAGCCAGGTGCACAGCGCCACCGAGCTCGCCGCCGGCATCCAGCGGGAGCTGGAGCGGCCGTTCCAGGTCGCCGGCCAGCAGGTCTTCACCTCCGCCTCCATCGGCATCGCCACCTCGCTCACCGGCTACCAGCGACCGGAGGACGTGCTGCGCGACGCCGACACCGCCGTGCACCGCGCCAAGAGCCAGGGCAAGGCGCGGCTGCAGCTGTTCGACGCCGGCATGCACGCGCGCGCGGTCTTGCTGCTCGGGCTCGAGACCGACCTGCGGCAGGCGGTGGAGCAGTCCGAGCTGAGCCTCAAGTACCAGCCGATCGTGTCGCTCACGACCGGCGCCGCGGTCGGCCTCGAGGCGCTGATGCGCTGGCGCCACCCGGCCCGCGGCTCGGTCCCCCGCGCCGACTTCATCCCCCTGGCGGAGGAGACCGGGCTCATCCTGCCCCTCGGCTGGTGGGCGCTGCAGACCGCCGCGCGCCAGCTCAAGGCCTGGCAGGACGAGGGCGTGCCCGGCTGGCCGATCACCGTCAGCGTCAACATCTCCGGCCGCCAGCTCGCCAGCCCCGAGCTGCTCGACCGACTCGACCGCGTCCTGGCCGAGACCGGCCTCGAGCCGGGCTCGCTGCGGCTCGAGATCACCGAGAGCATGCTGATCGAGAACCGGGACCTGGCCGCCGAGGTGCTGGGCCTGGTCACGGCCCGCGGCGTCGGCCTCGACATCGACGACTTCGGCACCGGCTACTCGTCCCTCTCCTACCTGCACCGCCTGCCGATCGACCACGTCAAGATCGACCGCTCCTTCGTCTCGACCGTGCTCACCGACTCGGACAGCATGGAGATCGTCCGCGCCATCGTCGGCCTGGCCCAGAACCTGGGCATGGAGGCGGTGGCCGAGGGGGTCGAGAGCGAGGAGCAGGTCAGGGTGCTGCGCGACCTCGGCTGCCGGCTGGCCCAGGGCTACCTGTTCGGCCGGCCGCTGCGGGCCGACCTGGTCGGGCCGGTGCTGCGCCGCACGCCCCCCCCAAACGCCGGCGCGACGGCCGAGCCGGCCTGAGGCGGGGAGGTCGCGGCCGTCAGCTGGCGGCCGCCAGCCCTCCGTCCCGACCGGGCAGGGGG
>CAYTJW010000529.1:2450-4485 GCA_964438135.1 uncultured Thermoanaerobaculia bacterium | reverse complement strand
CCACCACGGCGCAGCCGCCGTCGCCAGCCAGCTGCGCCCGGTCGACGCCGCGCAGGACGCAGGCGGCCGGCTCCAGGAACACCGCCGCCTCGTCGCTGACGCGAGCCGGCACCCGCCAGGCGGCGCGGACCGCGCGCGGCCCGGCCACGACCAGCTCGGCGAAACCGCCTGGCGAGAGCAGGCTCTCCTTGAAGGTCGGGCACTGGGTGGCGGCGCCGCGGCGACAGAGGGCGCACTCGCCGCACGCCGCGTGGTGGGTCACGACCAGGCGGTCGCCGCGCCCGACTCCGGTCACGCCCTCGCCGACCGCCTCGACCACCCCGACCAGCTCGTGACCGAGCACGGTGCCGGCCGGTACCAGGCGCTGGTCGAGCTTGAACAGGTCGGTGCCGCACAGCCCGCAGCCGGACAGGGCCAGGCGCACCTCGCCGGGCCCGGGCGCGGGAGCCGGCCGCTCGGCCACGCGCAGGCCGCCGTCGCCGGTGCACTCGAGGACCCGCATCAACCCTGCGCCTCCTCCGGTTCGCGACGCAGCGTCCCGACCAGGCGGCTGTAGAGGGCCAGCGCGACCGCGGTGGCGACGCCGATCGAGGCGAAGATCAGCCACAGCAACCGGGGCTGGTTGAGGTTGTCGACCAGCTGCACGTAGAGGCGGGCGCCGACCACCGCGCCGATCGAGGAGCCGATGACGCCGTAGAGGAAGATGTAGCCCATGTAGGTCGCGACCCGGTCGCGCGGGGCGATGGTGCCGACGAAGCTGATCAGCTTGGGGTGGGCGGTCATCTCGCCGAGGGAGAAGATCATGATGCCGGCCATGAACACCCAGATGTCGGTCGACAGGGCCAGGATCGCCATGCCGACGGTCGCCATGCCGATGCCGAAGATCATGGTCGGCAGCGCCCGGGTCTTGGCCACGATCGAGGACACCACCAGCTGCAGCAGGATGATGGTGCCGGCGTTGACCACCGTCACGTGCTCGACGTCGAAGCGGAACGCGGCCGGCAGGCCGAGAGCCGCCAGGACCGCGTTCACCGCCCGGTCGAGCGAGGAGGCGTCGACGTACGCCTGGACGTACCACAGCACCGAGTCGAACATCTGGAAGTAGAGCACCCAGAATCCCGAGTAGAGGAAGATCAGCAGCAGGAAGCGGGCGTTGTCGGCGAAGCGGCGCAGGTCGCCGAGGTCGATCAGGTAGAGCGACAGCACGGTCGAGGCGATGACCGAGGAGAGGATCCGGGCGAACAGCGACAGGCCGGGCAGGAGCCACAGGACCGCGGCCAGCGCCGCGGCGGTGACGACGATGAACGCCGCCCGCCGGCCCCGGCCGGCCGCGTCGAACCGCCCGCGGACGGCGACGATGGCGAACGCCGCGCCGAGCAGCAGGGCGACGAAGGCGAGCAGGAAGGGGCGGCGCGCGCCGCGGGCGAAGAGCTCGTCGAGCGTCCCTGCCGGCAGCAGGGCAAAGGCCGGGGTCTGGCGGACCTCGGTCAGGAGGTCAGCCCGCAGCTCCGGGTAGCGGCCGAGGTCGGCGACCCGGACCGTGACCCCACCCGCGGCCGCCTCGACCCGGTAGGGGGCCGCCGCCCGGTCCTCGACCAGCTCCAGCAGCGGCGGGCGCACCGCCGACGAGACCGCGCGGAGCACGAGCGCGGAGTCTGAGACCTCGCCGATCCCTGCGGCGGCGAGCGCCTCGGCCACCGCCGGCCAGGCCTGCCCCAGCTCCTCGGGCCGGTGCACCAGCAGGCGGGCGGCGCCCTCGTCGCCGGCGACCACGAACGGCTCCGCCGCGCCCATGTTGCGCTGCACCCGGACCTCGAGCGGGCGGCCGCCGACCACGGTCGCCACCGCCGGGGCGGCGAGCTCGACCCGCCGGGGGGCCGCGTACTGCCACCCGGCCAGGGCCGCGAAGGCGATCGCGGCCGCCGCCACCGGCAGCCGGAGGGAGGCCCGGCCGCGGCAGGCGCGCGCCACCAGCACCACCGGCGAGTAGACGATCTCGAAGGCGTTGGCCAGGGTCTGGAGGAGGTCGGTGCGG
>CAYTJW010000529.1:0-2429 GCA_964438135.1 uncultured Thermoanaerobaculia bacterium | reverse complement strand
CAGCCCCCGGCGACTGCGGCGGCTCGCGGTAGAGGAGCAGGGTCGGCAGGATCATGCTGCCGGTGCCGATGGCGGCGGCCAGCAGCACCCACTCCCAGCCGATGCTGTTCTTGAGGTACGGCACGAGCAGCAACGGCACCAGGAACGCGCCGAGGTTGATCGACCAGTAGAACACCCCGAAGCCGAGGGTGCTGTTGGACGGGTCGGTGACGCGGGCGATGGTGCCGGAGATGATCGGCTTGAAGGTCCCTGCGCCGAGACCCATGACGCACAGGAAGAGGAACACGGCGCCGTAGCTGGACACCTGCGAGGTCAGGAAGTAGCCGCTGCCGAGCAGCGTGAAGGCGACCAGCAGCGCCCGCCGGTAGCCGAACCGGTCGGCCAGGGCGCCGGTGACGATGGGCAGGAAGTACAGCAACGGCTGGATGGTGCCCTTGATCAGGCCGACGTCCTCGCGCGCGAAGTGGAGCACGTCGGTGAGGTACACCGACAGCACGCTCATGACGCCGTAGTAGGACCCGCGCTCGAAGAACTCGAACACGATCACCAGCCAGAAAAGGGGCGGGAACGAGCGGATCGCCTTCACTGCCACCTCGCTCCGGGCAGGAGCCCGGCCGGCCGAGGATAGCAGGGCGCGGCGGCGAGGGCGAACGGCGCCTGGCTACGGCGCCGGGCGCACGAGCAGGCGCAGGCTGCCCGCCTCGGCCTCCCCGGCCAGGGACGGGTTGACGGCGCGGACCTCGGCCACCACCCGGCCGGCCTCGGCGTCGCGCCCGGCGGCCTGCAGGGCCTCGGCCAGCTGCAGCTTGACGAACAGCCTGGCCAGGCCGGGGCCGGCGCCGTTGTAGCCCATCAGGGCATCCGCCTCGCGCAGCCTCGCCGCGGCCTCGTCGAACGCCCCCTCGCCCGCCAGGCGCATGCCCTCGAGCCGCAGCAGGAGGATCTTGAAGAACGCGCCCTTCTCGCCGGAGGCGAGCTCCACCCCCTTGTCGTCGAGCGCGGAGCGCAGCTCGGCCTCGAGCTCCGCTGCCCGGTCGAAGCGGCCCAGCCCGACCAGCGCGAGGTGCTCGTACAGCGGGGGCCCGTCGCCGCCGGCCGGGGCCTTCGGGCAGCTGCTGGCGATCACGTCGAGCAGCTGCTGCCACTGCCCCGCGAGCGCCAGCGGGCGGAGACGCACCTCGCAACGGATCGACTCGACCATGTCCTCGGGGCAGCCGGCGGCCGCCATGCGCTCCACCGCCGCCGCGGCCGCCGACCAGTCCCGGCGCATCAGGTGGGCGAGGGCCAGGTGCTCGTAGCCGTACCAGAAGTCGGGCTTGGTGCGGATCGCCTGCTCGAGGCTGGCCACGGCCTCGTCGTACCGCCCGACGAGGGTGTAGAGCTCGCCCAGCGAGTCGTGCGGGTTGGCCTGGTCGGGGGCGATGAAGCGGTAGCTGACGAGGTGCTCCTCGGCCTCGGCGAAGCGGCCCTGCCTCATCGCCAGGTAGCCGAGCTGGTTGTAGGCGATGACCCAGTTCGGGCCGACCTCGATCAGGCGGCGGTAGGCTTGCTCGGCGGCGGCCGTCTCGCCCCGCGAGAAGGCCCGCATCGCCTTCATCTCCAGGGCGAAGGGGTCGTTCGGGTGGCGCGCGAGGTAGTCCTCGAGGATCTGCTCCGCCTCCTCGGACCGCTTGCCGTACAGGGCGAGGGCGCGCCGGACCATGAACCGCTCCCGCTCGGACAGCCGGTCGAGGTCGGCCGCCGCCACGTCGGCGACGAGCCGCTGGCGCCGCTCCGAGTCGCCGTGCAGCCGTTCGACCAGGAGCAGCTTGGCGAGGACGAAGTCGGGGTCGAGGGCCAGCGCCCGCTCGAGGTGCTGCCGCGCCTCCTCGTGGTAGAACTTCATGCTGGCGTCGAGCGCCGCCTCGAGCTCGGCCCGCGCCGCCGGCGACACCGTCGTCACCTCCGGCCCGCGACCGACGGCCACCACGGCGAACGCCGCGCTCGCGACGACAGCGCCGCCCAGCACCCACCACAGCCACCGTCTCATGTCGCCTCCGACACCGCGCCCCGGGCCCGGCCGGGGGGCCTGGCTGCTGGTACGTCAGCCAGCCGGCGAGGTTTCACGCCCCGTCCCCGCCCGGCCGGCAGCGTTGGACCGCCACCAGGGTCAGGTCGTCGTACGGGGTGTGGCCGCGGGTGAACCGGTCGAGCGCCGCCAGGATCGCCGCCACCGCCGCGTCGGGGTCGGACGGACAACCGGCGACGGTCTCCTCCAGCCGCAGCTCGCCAAAGAACTCCCCTTCCGGGGACTGCGCCTCGACCACCCCATCCGAGTACGCCACCACCAGCTCGCCGACCCCGACCGCCGCCTCCAGGGCGACGTAGGCGCCGTGGCGGAACGCGCCCAGCGGCACGCGGTGGGGCGGCAGCGGCAGCCGCTCCACCTC
>CAYTJW010000528.1:0-4485 GCA_964438135.1 uncultured Thermoanaerobaculia bacterium | reverse complement strand
AGCCGAGGCCGATGACGCCGACCGTGGCCGAGCGGTCGGCGATGCGGGAGTGGAGGGCGGAAGCGGCGGGTGGGGTCACAGGGTCACCTCGGGGTCAGGGGGAGGGGGGGAGGGGCAGGAGAGGAGGGGGAGCCGAGGGGAGGGGCAACAAGGTCACATCCGTCGCGGTCAGGCGGTCGGGGGAGCGTGGCGGTAGCGGACGCGTTGGGCGGTGAGCGCTGCGATCCCCTTGAGGTCGCGCGGGCTGTCGGGAAACCTCAGCCATGCCCGCTCCACCCGCGGCAGGCTCTGCTCCCGGATCAGCATGACCAGGCCGGACCTGCCTTCGACGCTCATCGACGCCAGCACGGTGTTGGCAAAGCGAACGTCGCGGGTGACCAACGCAGCGCCCGAAGCTCGGACGCGGCCCAGCGTCGCGGCGTCGGACGCGCCCGGCATCACATCCCTGCTCCACTCGGCCCGATGGCCGCGCTCGACCGCCATCTGGACCGATGAGACGGGGAGATTCTCGTCAACGAGAAAGAGCTCTAGGAGACTTCCGCCAGGCCCCACTCGGTCAGGTGAGCTGCGAACCGGAGGGCTTCGGTGACGTCCTCCTCCCGCAGAAACGGGTACGCCCGGAGGAGATCCTCGACCGAGTCGCCTGCCGCCACGGCCTCGACGATCACGTACACCGGGACTCGCGTCCCCTTGACGACGGGCTGACCGCTCATCACCGCCGGGTCAACGCTGATCCGATCGAAGGTCGGCATCGTCTCAGTGCAGCCCGGTCGCGGCAACGGGCTGCGGTGACCCGGAGCACCCGCGCGCCGTCCGGGCGACCACCGCGCCGGGCACGCGACCAGGCCATGGCGGGCAGGGACGCCGCTGCGGTCTCATGACGCCGCACCGAGTCGACCAGCACGGGCGCCGAGGCGTCCCGAACGGGCGAGCCGCACCGGGATGGGGCGTGGGGCGATGGTGGTTGGGTCGCGCTGCAGCTCCACTCGGGATTCCTCGGCCAGGCACGCCCGACCGCCCACCCCGGCCTCGGAATGACGGGAGAGGGAGAGCGGTGGGCAGCCCGCCTCGGCCTCGGAACGACGGGAGAAGGAGAGCGGTGGGCAGGGCGTACCGGCCTCGGAATGGCGTGAGAGGCGGCGCGGGGGGTAGCCCACCCTGACCTCGGAATGACGTGATCGCACGGGCGCTCGGCGGGCCACCACGGCCTCGGAAGGACGGGAGAGGGGGCGGGGCGGGGGCGCGTGACGGGCGGCCGTGAGGGTCATTCCGAGCCCTGGGGAGTAACGACGACCGGGGTTGACCAGTGAGCGGGTACTCGGGGACGAGGCTACCGCACTATGATCAGCGATGCAAAGCGCTGACCGACAAGGATTTGTGACTAGCGCGCAGCGTTGCGTCACGAATCGAGTGCCAGCCAGAGGGACAGCGCGCGACGGGGTATTGTACCAGACGTCGCGTGAGGGTGAGCGTTGCGGGGCGAAGGCTCACGACGGGCGGCCGTGAGCGTCATTCCGAGCCCGCGGGGGTCGTGGCCTGACAGCACTGCAGCGCGCGGGCGAGGAATCCCGGGTGGGGACGTGGCGCGACAACGGCGGACCGGGGCGATGCGGGGACGGAGAGGGAGGGCGCTGGTCGCTGGGGGGCGCTTCAGCTCCACCCCCCGCGCCAACATGGGGTGAGACAGCTGGCCGTCGGAGAGGAGGGGAGAGCACGGCATAGAATGGTCTGGGGAGGCGGAGATGTCAGCGACGTTGACCATCGAGTACCCGGAGACGCTGCCAGACCAGCTTCGGCAGACGCGGCAGCAGTTCGAGCGCGACGCGCGCGTGGCCCTCGCGGTGAAGCTGTTCGAGCTGAAGAGGATCTCGTCCGGTGTTGCAGCCAGGATCGCTGGCGTCGAGCGAGCGGCGTTCCTCCTCGAGCTCCACCGCTACGGCGTGGCGGCACTCGACCTGGACGAGGACGAGATCCGGTCGGACCTCGAGCATGCGTGAGCCCCGCGCGCTCGTTGTCGACACCGGCCCGATCCTCGCCCTGGTAGCAGCAACTGGCGACCTGGATGTGCTGCGCCACCTGTACCAGCGGGTCATCGTCCCGCGCGAGGTGGCGTGCGAGCTGACAGCGCCCGGAGCGCCGGACTTCGCGCAGGCCCAACTCCTCGCCGCGAGCTGGCTCGAGACGACGCCCGCCCCCACCGAGGTGCCCCGGTTCCTGGCCAACTCGCTGGACCTGGGAGAGGCCGCCGTCATCGCGCTCGCCCTCTCCATGGGTCTTCCGACCGTCTGCATTGACGAGGCGGTCGGGCGCCACGTCGCCAGGATCAGCGGGCTCGCGGTCACGGGGTCGATCGGGATCCTCCTCCGAGCCCGCCGCGAGGGCTTCCCGGTCGTCGTGCGCGACGCGATCGACCGCATGCGGGCACACGGAGTCTGGGTGAGCGACGGCGTCATCGCCGCGGCCCTCCGCATCGACGAGGAGTGACCGGCGCCTGCCCCCATATCGGGCGGTGCCGCCCCGCGCCGCAACACCCTCCGTGCCAGCATGGCGTGAGACACCTCGCCGTCGGACACCACCTCCGGGAGGAGCTCCTCGGCCGGGCTCGGCCGCCCGCCCACCCCGGCATCGGAATGACGTGAAAGGACGGGCGCTCGGTGGCCCGCACCGGCCTCGGGATGACGGGAAAGGAGGGGCGCTCGGCCGATCACCGCGGCCTCGGAATGACGTGATAGGAGGGGCGCTCGGCGGGCCACCACGGCCTCGGAAGGACGGGAAAGGGGGCGCGGGCAAGCGGTGCTGGGCACGGGGTGGTGGGAAGGGGCACGACGGGCGGCCGTGAGGGTCATTCCGAGCCCGCGGGAATCGCGGCGAGGCAGCATTGCGGCGCGCGGGCGAGGAATCCCGGGTGGGGGCGTGGCGCGACCGCAGCGGACCGCGGCGGTCAGGGGACGGAGACAGGGGGGCGATTACTGCGGCTCTGGGTGTGGAAGACCGTCGCTCGTCATCAGGGCCACTGCCTCGCGGGCACCGGCGGCTGCCTTGCGGGCACACCCGAGCGCCTCCTCGGCCGACTCGGCCGTGAAGATCTCCCACGGCAGGCGGTACGAAGCCTCGTCACCGTAGTCTGTCAGCAAGTGCTCGGCCTGCCCCAGCGCGAGCAGGTCCGGGAGCATCTGGCGCAATCGTCCCGCGAGGGGCTCTGCAACCCGGCCCATGCGCAGCAGTGCGGCGATCTCCCGAGCCGGGTCGTGGGTCTTCGGGGAAACACCGAAGAGGGCGAGCACCGCCTTGCCTGAGTTCTCGACTGCCAGCTGCGCGTTGTCCACGCACGACCGCCACCGACCCAGCTCGAAGTCCTGCTCCGCCTCGCGCAGAAAGCCCTCGGCCAAGGCGAGACGGAACGCCGTTCCCCTGTCAGCCTGCATGGAAACCGTCCCACGTCAGGGCCCACGAGGGCGGGGGCGAAGACGCGAAGAGCCACATCCTCGTCCGCCCCACCCGGCGCCTCTCGAGACCCGACTGGCGCAGCGCCTCAAGCGCCCGCCGCCGGAAGGGCTCGAAGTACTCCTCGCCGGCCAGGCACACTCCGTCAACGCAGACTTCCAGCAGCAGAGGCGTCAAGTCGGCCGAGAACTCCTCAGGCGTCTTGACGATCAGGCTGACGGGAGCCGGCAACCGGTCGAGGACCGGCAGGAGGGCCATCCTCGCCCGGCGATGCCGGCTCAGCGGCTCGCCTGAAGCGCCGCTCGCGACCACCAGGATGTCGACGTCGCTGTCGACACGAGCCTCGCCCCGGGCGTGCGAACCGAACAGCACGAGTGCCCGGAGCTCTCCGCCGAACGCACGGCGAAGACATCTCACGACGTCCTCGAGCCACGGTGCCGAAAGACACGATTCCACGAGACTACACTACCACCCCGAGCGGGGCGCCCGGTCGCCCGAGCTGCGGCGGCGCTTCGATCGCTGGGCGGCCATTCAACCCCGCTTCCCGTCGTGACGCGCCATTACGAGCCCGCGGGGGTCGTGGCGACGGGGCATCGCACCGCGCGGGCGAGGAATCCCGGGTGGGGACGTGGGGCGACAACGGCGGCTCGGGACGGGTCGGGGACGGAGCGAGAGGGCGCTCGGCGCTGCGGAACGGCGAAACGGCGTTGGGGGCAGGGGCTGAAGCCCCTGCCTACGGCACAAGACGTTACGGCAGAGAGTGTTCCACGTAGGCGCAGGCTTCAGCCTGCGCCCCCAGGCGGAATCGGTGTCGGCCCCGGGCGCGGGGTGAGGGCGAGAGAAGGCGCGGGGAGCAGCCGGTGCCGGCATCGGGATGACGGGAGGGGGACGGAAGCGCCTCCCCGGCTCGGCGCGTGGGACGGCGAAACGGCGTTGGGGGCAGGGGCTGAAGCCCCTGCCTACGGCACAAGACGTTACGGCAGAGAGTGTTCCACGTAGGCGCAGGCTTCAGCCTGCGCCCCCAGGCGGAATCGGTGTCGG
>CAYTJW010000527.1:0-4487 GCA_964438135.1 uncultured Thermoanaerobaculia bacterium | reverse complement strand
CGACCACGACGTCCGCATGCCGGTCGCCGTCGAGGTCCGCGACCCCGACCCAGTCCGGCGCGGCCGGCAACGCCACCACCCGCGCGGGCTGGAGGAACGGCGCCTCGCTCCCCATCCCTTCGGCCCGGCGCCGGAGCGCCGCGGCGGTGTCCGGGTACACCGCGTCGACGTTGCCGCGGTAGAGCACGAGCGCGCCGCCGCCAGCTGTCGCGTGACCGACCGCGAGGTCCGGGACCCCGTCCTCGTCGAGGTCGCCGGCGGCCAGGGCACGCGGGCTCGCCGCGGGGCGGGCGAGCGCCTCGACCAGGGCCGGGTCGCCGGTCAGCTCGCAGCCAAGCGAACGGGGACCGGTGACGGTGATCGCCACTGGACCCACGTCGACGGCGTGCCGCGCGGCCTGGCCGGCCCAGGCCGGCCAGGGCGGCGCGGTCTGCCCCCACCCGGTCTCGGACGCGTTCGCGGGGAACGACGCAAGGGGCAGGAGCAGGATGGCAAGGGACAGCGGGCCGGCAAAGAGCCGCGTCGAACCCCTCGGCGTCGTCATCGGACATCCTCCCCGTCCACCCAGGTGAGGTTGCGGTCCGTGCGGGATGCGGGTGGCCACACCCATCGTACCGCAACGGCGGGTGACAGGGGCCCGCCCGACGCCGGGCGACAGCCTCGCCGTCACCGCGGCGGCCGGGGCCGGAGCCCCCAACCCCCGCCGCCGGCTAGCGGTCCTCGGGCCGGATGCCCATGCCGCTGCGGTCCGGGTAGGGCGGTCGCGCCGAGCGCCGGGGCGGGTTGCGCTCCAGCTCCTCGAGCATCAGCTGGACCGCACGGTCGAGCTGCGGGTCGCCGCCGTCCGCCATCAGCGCCGGGTCGTCGACCACCTCCAGGTCCGGGTCGACGCCGTGGCCCTCGATGCCCCAGGTGCCGTCCTTCTCGTAGAAGGCGAAGGCCGGCATGGTGGTGACCGCGCCGTCGAGGAGCGGCGGGCCGCCGCTGATGCCGACCAGGCCGCCCCAGGTCCGGGTGCCGATCAGGGGCCCGAGGCCGCGAGCCCGGAAGTAGAACGGGAAGTAGTCCCCGCCCGAGCCGGCCAGGCCGTTGATCAGCATGCACTTGGGGCCCTGGTGGGAGTCCGGCGGCCAGGTCCAGTCGCGGCCCCAGCGCAGCGCCCAGTAGTTGGCGACCGGCCGGTCGAGGAGCTCGATGAAACGGGTCGGGATCTGACCGCCGCCGTTCCAGCGCTCGTCGACGATCAGCGCCTCGGTACCGGTCTGGCCGTAGAACTGGCGCACCAGGTGGTTCTGGCCCTCGACGCCGGTGTTGGGCACGTAGACGTAGCCGACGCGGCCGCCGCTGGCCCGCTCGACCCGCGCCCGGTTGGCCTCGACCCACGCCCAGTAGCGCAGCTCCTGGTCGGACTCGAGCAGCTCGACGACCACGTCGCGCGCCTTCTCGTCGAGGCGCGGCTCCGAGCTCAAGGTGAGCGTCGCGACCTTGCCCGCCAGACCCTGGAAGGCGGCCCACGGGTCTCGGTCCACGGTCACCGGCACGCCGTTGACCTCGAGCAGGTAGTCGCCGACCCTGGCGTCCACCCCCGGCTGGCTCAGGGGGCCGCGCGCGTCGACGTCGGCCGCCCCGCCCTCGAGGATGCGGGCGATCCTGAAGGCGCCGCCCGAGACCTCGAAGTCGCAGCCGGGCAGGCCGACCGCCACCTTCGGCCCCCGCTCGACGTCGCCGCCGAAGTAGTAGGCGTGGCCGACGTTCAGCTCCGAGATCATCTCGCTCAGGACGAACGACAGGTCCTCGCGCGAGGCGCAGTCCGCGAGCATCGCCTCGTACTGCCGCCGCACTGCCGGCCAGTCGACGCCGTGCATGTTCGGGTCGTAGAAGAAGTCCCGCTGCAGCCGCCAGGTCTCGTTGAAGATCTGCCGCCACTCGGCGCGCGGGTCGACCAGCGCCCGCAGCTCGCCGACCGGCACCGGTTCGGTCATCTTCTGGTCCGGCTCCGCGTCCACCACGGCCATGCGCTCGCCCTTCCACACCAGCAGGCGCTTGCCGTCGGCGCTCATGCGGAAGCCGTCGACACCCTCGACGACGGTGCGCTCTTTCCAGGTGGCGCCGGCCTCCTCCTCCGCCGCCGGCGGGCCGCCGGGGCGCATGCCGGCCATGCGCGCCATGCCCGGCTTGGGCCGCTCCGGGTCGAAGATCTTGACCGCCGCCTCGCCGTCGCTGCCACGGGGGGGCATCCGCACGTACAGCAGATGCCCATCGTCGTCCACCGCGAGGAGGCCGAAGCCGCCGCGGTCGACCGGCAGCGCCACCGCCCGCCGCTCGAAGCCGTCGAGGTCGACGGTCACGTCCGGCGGCTTCTCGGGCTTGTCGCCCTCGTCGGCCTCGCCGTCGCACTTGCCCTTCCCCTTGCCCTTGCCCGTCTCGTCGTCCCCCTGCCCCTCCCCCTCGTCCTCCTCCTCCCCGGTCTCCTCGTCGCTCCTCGGCGCGAACGGCGACTCGAGGTCGCGCCGCAGCGGCGCCACGTAGAGCCGGTCGGTGTCGGCGTACACCCAGGTGGTGCCGACGTCCTCGTACACCGGGCTCGAGAAGTCGCGCTGGCTGGCGAAGAACAGGTACTTCCCCTCCCGGTCGAAGGTCGGCCAGGAGTCGACGTAGCGGCCCGAGGTCAGGCGGTGGGCCTTCCCCTCGCGGGTGTCGTGGACCCAGATGGCGCTGGTCAGGGCGTTGCCCTCCTCGCCCTTGGCGTAGGCCAGCCAGCGCGAGTCGGCCGACCAGGACAGCGGCGGCTGGTTGGCGTGCGGCTCGCGGTCGAGGGTCTCGACCTCGCCGCCGTCGAGGGAGGCCAGCAGCAGCGCCCCGCTCTGGTCCCAGAAGGCGATGCGGCGGGAGTCGGGCGACCAGGTGGGGTCGAACAGGAAGCCGCTCGCGCGCTCGGTCAGGACCCGCGGCTCGCCGCGGCCGTCGGCCGGCGCCACCAGCAGCTGGTACTCGCCGCCCCTGTCGGAGAAGTAGGCGACCCACTTCCCGTCCGGGCTCCACGCCGGGTCGCGCTCGGCGGCCCCGTCGGTGAGGGTCAGGTTGCGGGCCGAGCCGTCCCTGGCCGGCACCGACCAGATGTCGCCGCGGGCCTCGAGCAGCACCCGCTTGCCGGTCGCCGACAGCTCGCGGTCGAACACCAGCTCGGTGGCGTCGGCCCAGCGCGGCCGGAGCGCGGCGCGCGCGCCGGGCACCGTCACCTCGAGCTTGCGCGGCGCGGTGGAGGAGAGGTCGAGCAGGTAGAGGTCGGAGCCGTTCTGGAAGACGATCTCGCCGCGGCCGTCGGAGCCCGGGCCGATCGACGGCCACTTGACGTCGTAGTCGGCGAAGCGGGTGACCTGGCGGCGGTTGCCGCCTCGCGTGTCGAAGGCCCACAGGTTGAGGCGGTGCTCGGGCCCGGCGTCGGCCAGGTAGTAGAGGGTCTCGCCGTGCCACATCGGGAACGAGTCGGTCCCCTCCCAGTCGGTGACCCGGCGCGAGGTGTGTTGCTCGAGGTGGAAGAGCCAGATGTCGGTGGCCATGCCGCCCCGGTAGCGCTTCCAGGTGCGGTGGTCGGCGGTGTGCGGGGTGTAGGCCAGCCACTGGCCGTCCGGGCTGATGGCGGCGCGGGCGCCGTACGGCACCGGCAGCTTCGCCGGCAGGCCCCCTGCAGCGGGGACCCGGAACAGCTCCGCCGCCCGCGGGTACTGCCCGAGCCCGGCCGCGGCGAAGACCAGCTCGCCGCCCGGGGTCCAGTCGCACAGGCTCTCCGCGGTCGGGTGGTGGGTGACGCGGAACGGCACGCCGCCCGCGACCGGCACCGTGTACAGGTCGCGGTTGCCGTCGTAGTTGCCGACGAAGGCGATGGTCTTCCCATCCGGGCTGAACTTGGGCAGGACCTCCTCGCCCGGCGGGCTCGCCAGCGGCCGCGCGACCCCGCCCCCGCGGCCCACCAGCCACAGGTCGCCCGCGTAGAGGAAGACGACGTCGGACTGGCTCACGTCCGGGTAGCGCATCATGGCGGCCGAGGGGGCCGCCTCCTCCGCGCCCGCAACCCCCGCGAGCAGGACCGACACGACCAGGGCCACGACCGACGAACGACGAGCGCGCATGGCATCCCTCCGAGCCGGCGCGGGCGGTCACACCCACCCCCGCCGGCGAGCCCGACCAGGGTACACCCGCCGGCGCTGCACGGCCCGCGAGAGCGGCGTGCGCTCGGGTCCGGCTGCGTCGGCGGAGCCGGCCTCGTGGCGGCTGTCGTGGACGTGGTCGTGGTCGTGGTCGACGTTTGCGTCCAGGTCCGGGGCCGGGTCGAGGTCCAGGTCCACGTCCAGGTCCAGGTCCAGGTCCGGGTCCGGGTCCAGGTCGAGGTCCACGTCCACGTCCACGTCCAGGTCCACGTCCACGTCCACGGCCAGGTCCAGGTCCAGGTCCAGGTCCAGGTCCAGGTCCACGTCCAGGTCCAGGTC
>CAYTJW010000526.1:0-4494 GCA_964438135.1 uncultured Thermoanaerobaculia bacterium | reverse complement strand
CGGCCCTGCTGCTCCCGCTCCGGCCCGGCGCGGTGGTCGAGGAGGCGGTCCTCGGGCGCGGTCTCGAGCGGCGCGGACGAGCGGGCGTGGCGCGAGGTGACCAGGTCGAGGGCGGCGTTGGTGGCCGCGCGCCGCAGGTAGGCGAGGACCGCCTGCGGCCCCTGGCCCGGGTCGAGCGCCTCCTGCCGGCGCGCCAGCCGCAGGAAGACCGTGTGCAGCACGTCCTCGGCGTCGGCGGCGCTGCCGGTGACCCGGTAGGCGGTGCGGAGCACGGCACGGGCGTGCTGGCGGTAGAGCGGCTCCAGCCAGTGAGCGGCCGGCATCGGCTCGACCTGGGCTGCGGTGGCTGCGGCGGCTGCTGACATCCCTCGCTCCGGTCCTTCGTCAGCCATAGAACGCTCCTCCCCGGCGGCCATTAGCAACGCCCGCGCCCGGGGCCGGCCGGGACGGGGTGGCGAGCGGGGTCGGGATCAGCGACGGGAGCCGGGGGGGCCGCGTCACGTCGGCTCGGAGGTGAGGACCTCGGCCTCGCGGCGGCCCACCACGACGACGTGGCTGAAGAGCGCCGAGCGGCTGCCGTCGACCGTGACGACGTTGAGGGAGTCGGCGCCGGAGGAGACCGTCGGGTCGCCGGCGTGGGCCACCACCAGCAGGTGCAGAACCATGCCCTGCTCGAGCGCCGTCGCCGGCGGCTCGCCCTTGAGGCCCGAGGCGCAGGGGATGCGCGGCGGCTTGCGCGGCACGGCCCCGACCTGGTAGCCGCCGTGGTCGCGGGACGGGCGCAGGCCGACCTGGTCGAGGGCGGCGTGGATCGTCCCCGTCACCTCGGCGGTCGACACCCCGGCGCGGACCTGGCGGACGGCGGCGCGGAGCGCGGCGCGGGCGCCGTCGAGGAGCTTGCGGTCGGCGTCTGCGGCTGAGCCCACGACCAGGGTCCAGGCCTGCAGCACGTAGGCGACGCCGTCCGAGACGCCGACCTGGACCTTGACCAGGTCGCCCTCGGCCAGCGGCCGCTCGTTGGGGACGGTGTTGATCACCCCGTCGTTGACCGAGACCGAGGCCACGCCCGGGAACCGCTGGTAGCCCTTGAGGTAGCCGCGCAGGCCGCGCGCCTCGAGGAGGTGGGCGACGCGCTGCTCGAGGGCCGCGGTCGAGACGCCGGGGCGCAGCTCGCGCTGGATGGCGGCGAACAGCGGCGCCAGCTCGCGCGCGAGGGCGGCAGAGCGGCGGCAGACCTCGACCTGGGCGACCCGGCCGCGCCGCTTGACCCGCACCGCCAGGACCACGATCAGGGCGAGCACGGCGACCGCGACGAGCGACACGACGAGCAGCGCCACAGGGCTCACGACGTCCTCCTCTCCCGAGCCGGTGGCTCCTCACGCGGTGGCCGCAGGGCGGCGAGGAGCTCGACCAGGTCGGCCGGCAGCGGCGCCTCGAAGCGGAGCGCCTGGCCGGTGACCGGGTGCGCGAACGCCAATCGGTGGGCGTGCAGCGCCTGGCGCGGGAAATCGCGGCAGGCGGCGGCCGCCCGGGCCTCGGTCACGGCCCGCCACTGGCGGCCCGCGTAGAGGGGGTCGCCGACCAGGGCGTGGCCGAGGTGCGCCAGGTGGACCCGGATCTGGTGGGTGCGGCCGGTGACCGGGCGGCAGGCCAGGAGGGCGGCGCCGAGCAGCTCCTCCTCGACCTGGTAGAGGGTGCGCGCCGCCCGCCCGCTCGAGACCACCGCCATCTGCTGGCGCTCGCGCGGGTGGCGCCCGACCGGCGCCTCGATCACCCCCTGCCGCGCCCGCGGCAGGCCGTAGCAGACCGCCAGGTAGGTCTTCTCCACGGTCCGGCGGCGGAAGGCGATGGACAGCGCCAGGTGGGCGCGGTCGTTCTTGGCGACGACGATCAGGCCCGAGGTGTCCTTGTCGAGGCGGTGGACGATGCCCGGCCGCTCGACGCCGCCGATCCCCGACAGGTCGCGGCAGTGGTGGAGCAGGGCGTTGACCAGCGTCCCGGCCGGGTTGCCGGCGGCCGGGTGGATGACCAGTCCGGGCGGCTTGTTGACCACGACCAGGTCGGAGTCCTCCCACACCACGTCGAGCGGCAGGTCCTCGGCCGCGACCTCCAGCGGGCGCGGCGGCGGCTCGTCCACGACGACCTCGTCGCCGGCCCGCACCACGGCCGCGGGGCGGGCCGGCTGGCCGTTGAGCGCCACCCGGCCGTCGTCGATCAGGCGGCGGACGCGGGAGCGGGTCCAGCCCTGCGGCGCCCCGGCCAGCCAGCGGTCGAGCCGCTCCCCGGCCTGCTCGGGCGGGACCAGCAGGCGGTGGGGCGGGCTCATCCCCCGCCGGCCGGCTGCGCCGGTCCCACCTGCCGGCCCAGCCACCAGTGGAGGCCGACCCCGGTGGCGACCATGGCGGCGCCGATCAGCTGGCTGGTCGACAGGGCGCCGCCGAAGTAGACCCCGCGCGCGGCGTCGCCGCGGGTCATCTCGAGCAGGAAACGGCCGGCGCCGTAGGCGACGAGGTAGGCGGCGAAGACCCGGCCCGGGCGCGGCCGGCGCCAGTACAGCCAGGACAGGCCGACGAAGAGGAGGAGGTCGTACAGCCCCTCGTAGACCGGGAAGGGGTGGAGGCCGACGTGGAGCGGGGTGCCGAGGGTGGCGTGGGCGCGCGGGTCGCTGTAGGTGACGGCCCACGGCAGGTCCGTCGGCCTGCCCCAGCAGCAGCCGGCCATCAGGCAACCGAGGCGGCCCACGGCGTGGCTCAGGGCCAGGGAGGGGACCACCACGTCGACGGTCGAGCGCCACTCGAGGCCGTACCGGCGGAGCAGCACCACGGCGGCGACGAGGGCGGCGACGAAGCCGCCCAGGAACACGCCGCCGGCGCGGGCCACCCCCACCAGCTCGGCCGGGTGGGCGAGGTAGCGCGGCAGCTCGACCAGCACCAGGGTGAGCTTGGAGCCGAGAAGGGCGCAGATCAGGACCCACAGGGTCGCGTCGAGGATGCGGCCGCTGTCGAGCCCCGCCCGCCGGGCGCGGCGGCCGACCGTCCACAGCCCGAGCAGGACCGCCGTCGCCACCAGCACCCCGTAGGTCGGCAGGTCGAAGCGGCCGACCTCAATCAGCACCGGGTGCACCGGTCGCTCCCTCCGCGCCCGCCGGCTCGCGCCGCTCGTGCCGCCGGCGCCAGGACAGCACCTCGTGCAGGATGAGCAGCGCGGCGCCGACGCTGATCGCCGAGTCGGCGAGGTTGAAGTCCGGCCACGAGCGCACGCGGTGCTCGACCAGCACCCAGACGTGGATGAAGTCGACCACCCAGCCGTACAGCAGCCGGTCGAGGAGGTTGCCGAGCGCCCCACCCAGGATCAGACCGAGCGCCCCGCCGAGCACGGGCGAGGTGGACCCGTCCCGGACCAGCATCCAGGCGATCAGGACGACGGCGGCGAAGATCACCAGGTGGAGCACGGCCCGCGACAGCGCGCCGCCGCCGGCGAAGAGGCTGAAGGCGATGCCGGTGTTGTGGACGTGGGTCAGGGCGAGGCCCGGGAAGAGGGCGATCGACTCGCCCGGGTCGAGGCGGGCCATGACGGCCAGCTTGCTCGCCCGGTCGAGGGCCAGGACAGCCACGACGACCAGCCAGGGGGCTAAACGACGCATGTGCTCCTGCACCGCCCGCGACCAGGGGTCACGCGACCCCGGCCGGGGCTTCACCGGCGCGGAGCCTACGCGGCGGCCCCGGCCGAGTCAAGCGCTCCGGGCCGCCTGGCCACGCACGCGTGGGGCGACCGGTCGGGTTGCCCCATTCGGGCAGCAGCCCGGCATCGGTCCAGGTCGAGGCCCAGGACCAGGTCCAGGTGCTCTGCTGTCCAACGGCGCTCGACTCACTCGTGAGGATCCCATCCCCCCGACGCTCCTAGCGCGGCTCCTCGTCGAGGATCTCCCGCACCCGCGCGATCAGCTCCGCGGTCGAAAAGGGCTTGGTGATGTAGCCCGCTGCACCGACCTCGCGCCCGCGCCGCACGTCGGCGGCCATGCCGCGGGCGGTGAGCATGATGATCGGCAGCGACCGGGTCCGGTCGTCGGCGCGGATGCGGGCGGCGAGGTCGAAGCCGGTGACCGGGCCCTGCAGCACGACGTCGAGCAAGACCAGGTCCACCGCCTGTCGCCGCAGCACGGCCTCCGCCTCCTCGGCGGACTGCGCCTCGAAGGCGGTGAAGCCCTCCCGGCGCAGCTTGAAGGACAGGATGCGGAGGATGTACGGCTCGTCGTCGACCAGCAGGATCCGTCCGGCCATTGGTGCGAGTGTAGCGGCTCGGGGCGCCGGGAGTCGAGCTGCGGGCCGGGGCGAGCGGGTCGCTCACCCGCCGACCAGCTCGGCGAGGCGGGCCACGGCGGCCGGCGCCCCCTCGACCGAGCTCGCCTTGCCCTGGAACAGGCGGCCGGCGCCACCGCCGCGGCCACCCAGCGCGTCGGCCACGGCCTGCCCCAGCTCGGCCAGGCGCGGCTCG
>CAYTJW010000525.1:0-4529 GCA_964438135.1 uncultured Thermoanaerobaculia bacterium | reverse complement strand
CGCGGCTCGAGTGGGGAGGGTCGTCCCTCGAGGTGGCGGTCCCCCTCGCCGGCGCCCACCAGCTCGGCAACCTCCACCTCGCGCTGGCGCTGGCGGTGGCCGCCGGCCAGGTCGGCGCCGCCGTGCCACCGCTCCCGGCCGCGGTCGAGGCCGGCCTGGAGAGGGTCCGCTGGCCCGGCCGGCTGTCGCGGCACGTGATCGGCGGGCGCCAGGTACTCCTCGACGGCGCCCACAACCGCGAGGCGGTCGCGGTCCTGGCCGCCCACCTGCGACGGGCGGAGCCGCGTCACAACCTGCTCTTCTCGTGCCTCGACGACAAGCCGGTCGAGGACATGGCGCGGCTGCTCTCGCCGCTCACCGGGCGGGTCGCGGTCTGCCCGCTCGCCGACGAGCGGGCGATGCCGGTCGACCGCCTGCGGGCCGCGTTCCCGGGCGCCGCGGTGGCTGCCGACCCGCTGGCCGCCCTGGCCGTTCTGGAGGACCCGGTCCTCGCCACCGGCAGCCTGCGCCTGGTCGGCAGCCTGCTCGCCGCCGCCGACGGGACCGGGGAGCGCCCGTGAGCCCCGGGCTGATCCGGGACCGGGCGGCTCTCGAGGCCGACGAGGAGCGTCGGCTGGCGCCCTACGCCACGCTGTCGCGCGAGGCGACGCGCCGGCACGGTGTCGAGGCCGGGGACGGGGGCTACCGCCTCGCCTTTCAGCGCGACCGCGACCGCATCACCCACTCCCGCGCCTTCCGCCGCCTCAAGCACAAGACCCAGGTGTTCGTGCCGCACCTCGGCGACCACCCCCGCACCCGCCTCACCCACACCCTCGAGGTGGCGCAGCTCGGCCGCACCGTCGCGCGCGCCCTGGGGCTGAACGAGGACCTGGTCGAGGCCGCGGCCCTCGGCCACGACCTCGGCCACACCGCCTTCGGCCACACCGGCGAGAAGACCCTGGACGAGATCCTGCGCGGCGCCAACCCGCTCGTGCCGCTGCCGCCCGAGGTCACGGCCGCGGTCGGCACCTTCAAGCACAACTACCAGTCGCTGCGGGTGGTCGACCTGCTCGAGCGACGCTACGCCCACCCCGGGCTCGACCTCACCGACGCCGTCCGCGAGGCGATCCTGAAGCACACCTCGTGGTCGGCCGACCCGGCCTTCCCGCTCCCCGACCCGGCCGGGCTGGCCCTCGACCGGCCGGCCCACCTCGAGGGGCAGGTGGTGGCGCTGGCGGACGAGATCGCGCAGCAGACCCACGACCTCGAGGACGGCCTGCGCGCGGCGGCGGTCGGCCTCGACGCGGTGATGGACCTGGCCGTTGCCCGCCGGGTCGGGGCCGCCCAGGACCGGGCCGCAGCCGGCGCGGGCCGCCACTGGCAGCGGCAGGCGTCCCTGGTCCGCGGCCTCATCGACCTGCTCGTGACCGACCTCATCCACGCCACCGCGGCGCGCCTCGGGGCGCAGCTGGAGCGCCAGCGCGGGTCGAGCCGCGACGGCCTCCGGCGCCTGCAGACGGCGCCGGGGCCGGTGGTGGCGCTGTCGGCCGAGATGGAGCCGGAGTTCGCGCAGCTGAAGGCCTTCATCTACCAGTTCGTCATCAACCACTCGCAGGTCAACCGCCAGGACTGGCGGGCGCGCAAGGTCATCGCCGCCCTGTTCCGCGCCTACTGGCAGAACCCCCTCAACCTGCCGTCCTACGTCCTGCTGCGGGCGCGGGACGAGCTCGGCTTCCCGTTCCTGCGCGACGTCCCCTTCGCCACGGTTGCGGCCGAGGTGGCCAGCCGCTACCATTCGAGCGCTGGCTTCGCGCGCCTGGTCGCCGACCACATCGCCGGCATGAGCGATCGTTTCGCTCTCGAGGAGTACCAGTCGCTCGAGCAGCCAGCCGCCGAGCAGCGCTTCATGGGGGACGCACAGTGATCGTGCTGGCTTCCGACCACGCCGGGTTCGCCCTCAAGCGGCGCCTCCTCGCCCACCTCGAGGGCGCTGGCCACGCCTGCCGCGACCTCGGGGTGGGCGACCAGACCGCCGCCGACTACCCGGACCTCGCCCACGCCCTGGCCGCCGTCGTCGCCGCCGGGGAGGCCGAGATCGGCGTCCTGGTGTGCGGCACCGGCATCGGCATGAGCATGGCCGCCAACCGCCACCCGGGCGTCCGGGCGGCCCTCTGCCACGACCCGTTCACGGCCGAGATGGCCCGCCGCCACAACGACGCCAACGTCCTCTGCCTCGGGGCGCGCACCACCGGCCCCGAGGCGGCCCAGCAGCTCGTCGACCTGTTCCTGGCGACCCCCTTCGAGGGCGGCCGGCACCAGCGGCGGGTCGACGCGATCGAGGTGAGTGATCACGACAGGGGGCGCACCATGTCCGCAGACCTCAAGGCACAGCTGTTCGACATCCACAACCAGCTCGTGGCGGCGGCCGACCCGCCGCTGGCGGCCGCGCTCGAGGCCGAGCGGCGGCGGCAGAACGAGGGCCTCGAGCTGATCGCGTCGGAGAACTTCGTCTCGCCGGCGGTGCTGGCGGCGATGGGCTCGGTCATGACCAACAAGTACGCCGAGGGGTACCCCGGCAAGCGCTACTACGGCGGCTGCCAGCACGTCGACGTGGCCGAGGAGCTGGCCCGCGAGCGGGCCAAGCAGCTGTTCGGCGCCGAGCACGCCAACGTCCAGCCCCACTCCGGCGCGCAGGCCAACATGTCGGTCTACCTGGCCGTCCTCAAGCCGGGCGACACCATGCTCGGCATGGACCTGTCCCACGGCGGCCACCTCACCCACGGCCACCCGCTCAACTACTCCGGCAAGGAGTTCAAGGTCGTCCCCTACGGCGTGCGCCGGGACACGGAGACCATCGACTACGACCGGCTGCGGGAGCTGGCCCTGGAGAACCGGCCCCGGCTGATCGTCTGCGGCGCCTCGGCCTACCCGCGCACCATCGACTTCCCGCGCCTGCGCGCCATCGCCGACGAGGCCGGCGCCCTGCTCATGGCCGACATCGCCCACATCGCCGGGCTGGTCGCCGCCGGCCTCCACCCGTCGCCCTTCCCCCACTGCCACTTCGTCACCTCGACCACCCACAAGACCCTGCGCGGGCCGCGCGGCGGCCTCATCCTGTGCGGCGCGGAGCACGCCGAGGAGATCGACAAGGGGGTCTTCCCGGGGGTCCAGGGCGGGCCCCTGATGCATTGCATCGCCGCCAAGGCGGTGGCCTTCGCCGAGGCGCTGAGGCCGGAGTGGAAGGAGTACCAGCAGCGGATCGTCGCCAACGCGCAGGCGCTGTGCCAGGCGGTCATGGGCCTCGGCTGGCGGGTCGTCTCCGGCGGCACCGACAACCACCTGTTCCTGATCGACCTCGGCAAGGACTTCATCTCCGGCAAGAAGGGCGAGCGCTGGCTCGGCCTGGCCGACATCACGGTCAACAAGAACACGGTGCCGTTCGACACCCGCAAGCCGTTCATCGCCTCCGGGCTGCGCATCGGCACGCCGGCCGTGACCACCCGCGGCATGGGCCCGGAGGAGATGCGGCAGGTCGCCGCCCTCGTCGACCGCGTCCTCCGCAGCGAGGAGAAGGAGGACGACCCGGCCGTGATGGCGACCTTCAACCGCCGCATGGAGGAGGTCGCGGCCGAGGTCCACGCCCTGACGGCGAGGTTTCCGCTGTACTGAGGGAGCTGTCAGCCGTCAGCTGTCAGCCGTCAGCTTCCCCCGCCCCCCCTCCCGCAGCAGTGGGCGGGAGGGGGAGCTGAGAGCCGACCGCTGACAGCTGTCAGCTCACTCCCCGCCGAGCCACGCCGCGAAGTCCTCTGCTTGCATCAGGTTGAGGACCCGGTCCGGGGGCACCTCGGCGAGCGCGGCGATGGCGCAGGCGTAGGCGTCGAACTCGAGGTGGCGGACGGCGTGGGCGTCGGACGCCAGCACCACCTGGCACCCGCTCTCCACCGCCAGCCGCGCCCCCTCCCAGTCGAGGTCCTGGCGGCGCGGGAAGCCGTTGACCTCCACCGCCACGCCGGCCGAGGCGCAGCCCGCGAACACCGTCTCCCAGCGGGCGCGCAGCCCCGAGCGCTGGTGGAACAGCCGGCCGCGGGGGTGGGCGAGGACCCTCACCCCGGGCGTCGCGACCGCCCGCAGCAAGCGCTCGGTCTGGTCCCGATCCGGCCCCAGCTGGCGGTGGACGGCCGCGACCACGCACTCGACCTCCAGCCGCTCCACCCTCTCGAGGTCGAGCGTCCCGTCCTCGAGCACCTCGACCTCGAGGCCGTGGAACAGGCGCAGCTCCTCGCCGTGGTCGCGGTTCCAGCGCTCGACCCGCCGCCGCTGCAGCGCCACCCCCTCCCGGTCGAGGCCGGACGCCACTTCCAGGCCCCGCGAGTGGTCGGTGACCACGGCCCAGGTGTAGCCGCGGCGCCGGCACTCGCGCGCCATCCGCTCCAGCGTGGCGCGGCCGTCCGAGTCGGCGGTGTGCCAGTGGAAGGCGCCGCGCAGCCGGCCGGGCTGCAGGCCCTCCGGCCCGCGGGCGAGGATGGGCGCCACCTCGGACTGCGCCAGGA
>CAYTJW010000524.1:0-4532 GCA_964438135.1 uncultured Thermoanaerobaculia bacterium | reverse complement strand
ACCGGGCAGGGCTCCGGCGCCGACGCGTCCAGGGCCGGCGTGCCCGGGTCGCACCGGGTCATCCCGGGGGCCAGGCGGCTGGCAGCGGCGAGGGCGCCGGCGGCGACGCTGCGGAAGGTGGTGAGCTTGCCGCCGGTGACGGTGAGGAGGCCGTCCTCGGCCAGCAGCACGTGCTCGCGGCTCTCGGCCGAGGGGTCGGCCCGGCCCGTGTCGACCACCGGTCGCACCCCGGCCTGGGTGCTGACGACGTCGGCGACCCCGAGCGCCCGGCCGGGAAAGGCCGCCCGCACCGCCTCGAGCAGGTAGTCGGCCTCCGCGGCCGAGGTGCGGGGCTCGTCGTCGAGCGACCCGCGGTGGTCGACGTCGGTGGTCCCGACCAGGGTGACCCCCTGCCAGGGGTAGGCGAAGACCGGCCGGCGGTCGTCCGGGTGGGCGAAGGCCACGGCCTCGCCGAGCGGCAGCCGCTCGTGACGGAGGAAGAGGTGGGAGCCGCGCAGGGGCCGGAGCATCGGACGGCGGCCGCCGCCGGCCCGCAGGCGGTCGGCCCACGCCCCGGTGGCGCTGACCACGACCCGTGCCTCCAGCTCGGCGGTGCGGCCGCTCTCGAGGTCGCGGACGGCGACGCCCCTGACGCGCCCGCGCGCCGCGAGGAGGCCTTCCGCGCGGGCGTAGCTCAAGGCCGAGACCCTCTCGCCGCCGCGGCCGAGGGCGTCGGCGAGGACCCGCAGCACCAGGCGGGCGTCGTCGGTGGCGGCGTCGGCGTAGTGGAAGGCGGCGCGGAGGCCGTCGAGGCGGGGTGGGCAGGGGAGACGGCCGACCTCGTCGGCCCCGAGCCGCCGGTGGCGGCCGGCGCCGGGCGCGAGGTGGGTGTAGAGAGCCAGGCCCAGGCCGACCAGCCACGGCGGCGTGCGGTCGCCCCGGTAGACCGGGTAGAGGAACTCGAGCGACTCGACCAGGCCGGGCGCCTGGGCGAGCAGGAGCTGGCGCTCGCGCACGCTCTCGCGGGTCAGGCCGAGCCGCAGCTGCCTGAGGTAGCGCAGGCCGCCGTGGACCAGCTTCGACGAGCGCGACGACGTGCCGCTGGCGAAGTCGCCCTGCTCGACGAGCACGGCCGACAGGCCGCACCGGGCGGCCAGGGCGAGGATGCCGGCGCCGGTGATGCCGCCGCCGACCACGACCAGGTCGTGCGGCTCGCCGAGCCGCCGCCAGGCCTCCTCGCGCCAGGATGTCGGCCAGCACCAGGCAGGCGGTCGCCCCACAGCCGGATTGTACGGCGGCCGCGCGGCTGCGGCTCCCCCCTGCCCTGGCCCGGGGGGGTGGCCGGACCTATCATTGGGGGTGAGCCGGTCGGGTGGCGCGGCGGCGGGCAGGCGGTGCTCCGGGGTCCGACCGGGGGAGGCCGGGATGGTCAGGAGTCGGGAGCTCGGCGTCGAGCGGCGGATGGGCCTCGACGAGGTGTTGGCCCGCGCGACGGCCGAGCGAGCGCCGGCGGTCGGCCTGGGGCCGTTCGTGACCGTCTCCCGCCAGCTCGGCTCGGGCGGGTCGGAGGTCGCCCGCCGGGTCGGCGATCGCCTCGGCTGGAGGGTGCTCGACCGCGAGCTGGTGGAGCAGCTGGCCGAGCGGCTCGAGGTCTCGCCGAAGCTGGTCGAGCTGATGGACGAGACCCGCAGCAACTGGTTCCGCGAGGCGCTGCTGTCGCTGGTCGAGCCGCGCCTGGTCGAGCAGCAGGCGTACGTCGCCGTGCTCGGCAAGGTGATGCTGCTCGCGGCCTACGACGGCAAGGTGGTGATCGTCGGCCGGGGGGCGAACTTCCTGTTGCCGCGCTCGTCCGGCCTGCGGGTGCTGGTCGGGGCGCCGCGCGCCGAGCGGTCGCGCCGCCTGGCGGAGCGGGAGAAGCTGGCGGCGACGGCGGCGGACAGGCGCCTCGACGAGCTCGACCAGGCGCGGGCCGACTTCATCCGCCGCAACTTCGGCGCCGAGGTCAACGACCCGCAGCACTACGACCTGGTGCTCGACTCGGTCGCCTTCGGCCTGGAGGGTTGCGTCGACCTGGTCTGCGCCGCGCTCGAGGTCAAGGGGCGGAAGGTGGGGTGAGGGCGCGGAGGGCACACCCGATCGGGTACGGGTACGGGACGGGGAGGAAGGGGCGGCGTCGCGGCGGTCAGAACCAGGCGATGGTGCGGTAGGCGACGAGCTGGTCGTTCATCGCCCGGAGGCGGCGGCACAGCACCTGGCACAGGACCTTGAGGAACTGCGCCCGAGAGGAGGCGCTCGCCGAGATGGTGCCGTCGAGGTGCTCGCGGCTGATGGCGAGGACCGTGCAGCCGCCGCTGTGGGCGATGGCGTCGGCCGAGCGCGGGCTGGAGTCGATCCAGGCCATCTCGCCGAACACCTGGCCCTGGCCGAGGATGGCGATGGCCTCCTCGCCGAGGCCAGGGATGCGGCGGGAGATCCGCACCTGCCCGTCGGCGACGATGAAGAGCGTGTCGCCCCGGTCGCCCTCGACGAACACCGCCTCGCCCGAGGCGTAGCGGTGGGCCGCCACCATGGTCGCCAGCCGCTGCAGGTCGTCGCTCGCCATGCCCTGGTCGCGCAGCAGGCGGCGGCGGGTCTCCTCGTCCACCTGCCCCTCCCGGCCGCGCGCTCCCTCGCCGCTGCGCTGCTCGCTGCGGCCCGGGGCCATGATCTGGCTCATGACCTGGTTGGCCTGGCGGATCTTGCCCGCCAGCGAGCGGCAGAAGACGCGCAGCAGCGCCACCTCGAGGTCGGGGTCGGCGGCCGCGACCCGGGCCACGCCGACCGCGTCGAACCGCCACAGCACCCCGGCGCGCACGCCGACCACGCTGGAGGAGCGGGAGCCGCCGTCGAGCAGGGAGATCTCGCCCACCAGGTCGCCGGGGCCGAGCACGGCGACGCGCTGGTCGCCGAACGGGGTCCGGCGGCGGGCCTCCACCTCGCCGGCGCCGACGAACAGGAAGTCGTGGCCGGTGTCGTCCTCGTCGAAGATCAGCTGGTCGGCGGCGAAGCGCTCCGGCCGCACCACCTCGACCAGGGCGGCGACGTGGCTGTCGGACAGCGGCTCCAGCGCCTGCAACCGGCGCAGGGTCGTGGCCACGCTGGCGATCTCGGGCGGCTCGCTCGAGGTCATCCGATCCCCGGCGCGATTATCCGCGACCGCAGCCGCGGGGGCAAGGAGCACGGCCCCGCCCGCGGGGCGGCTCAGTTGACGGCCAACGGCTCGCTCAGGGTGAAGGGCGGGATGCGGGCGAGGAACCGGCGGCCGTCGGCGGTGGCCATCTCGTAGGACCCCTCCATGGTGCCGAACGGGGTGGCGAGGGGGCAGAACGAGGTGTACTCGAAGCTCTCCCCCGCGCGGAGCACCGGCTGCTGGCCGACCACCCCCGGGCCGCGCACCTCCTCGACCCGGCCCTCGGCGTCGGTGATGACCCAGTGCCGGGCGAGCAGCTGCACGGTCTCCCGGCCGCCGTTGGCGATGCGGATGCGGTAGGAGAAGAACCAGCGACCCTCGGCCGGCGCCGACCGCTCCGGCACGTGGCTCGCCTCCACCGACACGGTCACGCCCCTGGTCTCGGCCTGCGAGGTGAACACGGCGTCGCTCCTCCCGGCCGCGGCGCGCTCGGCCCCGGCCGCCCGCGTCAACCGCGCGCCGCGTGCGCGGATTCCCCCTGCGAGCCGGCGCCGCCCCCGGGGCGGGCGGGGGAGCCGTCGGCCGACAGCCGACCGCTGCCGTCTCCCACCCCGCCCGCGCGACCCGACTAAACCTTGCGCCCGGAACCGGCATCTCAGAGGATGTGAGCGCCATGCCGGACACCTCGACCGCCCACCCCGCCCTCGCCCGGTCGGGCCCGGTGGTGGCCGAGGAGCTGCTGGTGGCGCGGGCGCGGCAGGGCGAGGTGGGGGCCTTCGAGGGCCTCTACCGCCGCCACTGCCGCCGGGTCTACGCCCTCTGCCGGCGGCTCGTCGGCGACCCGGGGGTGGCCGAGGACCTCTGCCAGGAGGCGTTCGTCCGCGCCTGGCAGGGCCTCCCCTCGTTCCGCGGCTCGAGCGCGTTCTCGACCTGGTTGCACCGCCTGGCGGTGAACGTCGCCCTCGGCCACCTCCGCGCCCGGAGCCGGCGCGAGGGCCGGGGGGCGTTCGCGGACGCCGACGAGGTGGCCGAGTCGTTGGCCGCGCCGGCCGCGCCGGGCGAGACGCTGGACCTGGAGCGGGCCATCGACCGGTTGCCCGAGCGGGCGCGGACGGTGCTGGTGCTGCACGACGTGGAGGGGTACCGGCACGACGAGATCGCTGCCCTGGCCGGGATGGCGGTGGGCACCTCCAAGGCCCACCTCAACCGGGCGCGGCGGCTGGTGCGGGAGGCCCTGTCCCCATGAGCACAGTGGCCATGAGCTGCGCGACCTTCGAGGCGAGGCTGGACCCCCTCCTGGACGGGGAGCTCGAGGCCGCCGACCGGTCGGCGGTCGAGGCCCACCGGGTCGTCTGCCGCCACTGCCGGGCCTCGCTCGAGCAGC
>CAYTJW010000523.1:0-4532 GCA_964438135.1 uncultured Thermoanaerobaculia bacterium | reverse complement strand
GAGGTCGAGGTCTGGGTCCTCGCCGGCCACGACCTGCCGGCGGAGTGGTCCTGGCGCGAGGTGCGGGCCGAGCCCAACGCCAAGGAGATGTACTTCGAGCCGTTCGCCCGCAGACGCGGTGTCGAGCATGAGCCGGGTGGCGGGCGTGTGACCCTGGCCCGCGAGGCCGCCGCCCGCTACGAGCGCGCCGTCCGCCTCTGCCCCGAGGACCTCGGGCGGCTCGAGGGGCGGGTTCGAGGCTGGCTGGAGGGCCGCTGATGGCAAAGTTACCCTGGACGCCCTGGCACGAGGTCGTGACGCTCCGCGACGACCTCCGCTCCGGGGAGCTGTCGCTGTCCCTGTTCGCCGCCGACCTGTACGAGGTGGCGATGCGGCGGGGGACGCGGCCGGTGTACGAGGACCCGGCCGAGTTTTTCGCACTCACCTACCCGACCCACAACCTGCGCGAGCTGGCGCGCGGTGTCATGGAGCGGCTCGCCGGGCGCTCCGACCAGGCGGTGCGCCAGCTGCAGCTGACGTACGGCGGCGGCAAGACCCACGCCCTGCTGACGCTGCTGCACCTGGCCCAGGGCGGCGACGCCCTGCCGGACCTGCCGGCGGTGCGGGAGTTCGTGGGACACATCGGCTTCCGTCCCGAGGCGGCCACGGTGGCGGTGCTGCCCTTCGACAAGCTGGACGTCGAGAAGGGGATGGATGTGGTGGGTGCAGGCGGGGCGCGCCGGTGGCTGAGGCAGCCGTGGAGCGTGCTGGCCTACCAGATCGCCGGCGACGACGGCCTGCGCCTGCTCCATGCCGACTCCCTGCCCGAGGAGCGCGCCAGTGCGCCTGCCGAGAACCTCCTCGGTGAGCTGCTCGCGTTGCCCATGACTCGCGGCCAGGGCACCCTCGTGCTGGCCGACGAGGTGCTGATGTACGCCCGCGAGAAGGTCGGCAACCAGCCGGAGTGGCGCGGCACCCTGCTCAACTTCTTCCAGTACCTCACCGGCGCGGCGACCCGGGTCGACCGCTGCGCCGTGGTGGCGTCACTGCTCGCCACCGACCCGCGCAAGAGCGACGCGCTGGGCAAGGAGCTGGCGCACGAGTTGTACGAGGTGTTCGGCCGCCAGCGCGAGGAGGCGGTCGAGCCGGTCGTCAAGGAGGACGTGGCCGAGGTGCTCCGCCGCCGTTTCTTCACCAGCGCGAGCATCGCCAACCCCGATGCGTTCAAGCCCCACGTCGTCGCCGGTCTCAAGGGGCTGTTCGACGCCGACGAGACCAGCCGGCGCTCAGGGGCTGCCGCCCAGGAGCGCTTCCAGCGCAGTTACCCGTTCCACCCCGACCTGACCGAGGTCCTTTACTCCAAGTGGACCGCCCTGGAGAGCTTCCAGCGCACCCGCGGGGTGCTGCGGACCTTCGCTCTCGCTCTGCGCGACGCCGAGCGGTGGGACAGCTCGCCCTTCGTCGGTCCGGCGGCCTTCCTCGGGCCGCCGGCGAGCGTCGAGCTGTCGCCCGCGGCTCGCGAGCTCGCCACCGTAGCCGCGAGCGAGGAGTACGAGGGCAAGCGCCAAGAGTGGGCGGCGATCGTGCGCGGCGAGCTGGACAAGGCGCGCGAGATCCAGGAGGACTACCGCGGCCTGCGCCAGCGCGAGCTGGAGCAGGCGGTGCTCGCCACGTTCCTTCACTCGCAGCCGATCGGGCACAAGGCGTCGACCCGGGACCTGGTGCTGCTCACCGCTCCCGGCCGACCGGACCGGATCGAGCTCGAGGAGGGGCTGCGGCGCTGGGCCGACGTGTCATGGTTCCTCGACGAGGCCGCAGTGGACACGGCACCGGCGGGAGAGGACGGCCGGCCTGGCCTGCCGCGCGAGTGGCGGTTGGGCACACGCCCCAACCTCAAGCAGATGCACCACGAAGCGAGCGAGCACCTCGACGCGAGCTTCGTCGAGGCCAAGGTGCTCGAGGCCATCACCTCGACCAGGAGCTTGACCTCGGGGGCGTCGGCCGCCGGCGCGCGGCCCCACGCCCTGCCGGCGAGCCCGAAGGACGTCGACGACGACGGCGAGCTGCACTTCGTCGTGCTCGGCCCGAAGGCCGAGTCCGAGCCTGGCAAGCCCAACCCGGAAGCGACTCGCTACATCCGGGAGACCACGGGTCCCGACCGGCCGAGGACGTACCAGAACGCGATCGTCGTGGCGGTTCCCTCCCGCGACGGCCTGGCGGCCCTGCGCTCGACCGTCCGGCGCTACCTCGGCTGGGAGCAGGTGCGCGAGCAGCTCAAGGGGCAGGCGCTCGACCCGGTTCGGGAGCAGATGCTGGCAAGCTACATCAGGGCGGCCCGGGACGAGATCCAGCCGGCGACGCGCAACGCCTACAACCTGGTGGTGACCCTCGACGCGTCGGGTGACGTGCAGGCCTACAGACTCGGTGGAGGCGACCAGGGGTCCCTGTTCCTGGCGGTGAAGGCCGATGCCCGGGTGCGGATCCAGGACACGGCGGTGAGCGCCGACGCTCTCCTGCCGGGCGGGCCCTACGACCTGTGGAGGAGCGGCGAGACGTCGCGCCGCCTGGCTGACCTGGTCGGCGCCTTCGCTCAGTTTCCCCACCTGCCGAAGATGCTCGAGCGCAAGGCCGTCGTCGACACGCTCCTGGCCGGGTGCGCGCAGGGGTCCCTGGTGCTCTCGCTGCGCCGGCCGGACGGCAGCCGCAGGACCTGGTGGCGGAACGAGGCGGACGACGTCGCCCGCAAGGACCCGGGGCTCGAGGTGCTGCTGCCGGAGCGCGCCGAGCTGGCGACGCTCGACCCGGCGGTACTCGAGCCTGGCGTTCTCCCCGGCCTCTGGACCGATGGCACCACCACCTTCGCCGCAACGTGCTCGTACTTCGGCGGCGGGCACACGGTGATGGTGCCCCGCGACGCCTACGAGGAACCGATGACGGTGCCCCGTGCGCCGGCCGGGGTGGTGAAATCGGCCGTGGAGGAAGCGGTGCAGCGAGGCATCCTGTGGCTTCGCAGCGGCCCGGCCAGCCTGTGGCGCGAGCCGGTGCCGCCCGGCGTCCTCTCCGATGCGGCCCGCCTGGCCGGCCCACCGGCGCCGGTGGCGCCGGCCGCTCTGCTGCCCGAAAGCGCCGCCGAGGCGTGGCAGGACGGTGTCACCAACGGGCTTTCCCTGCTGACGGTCCTCTCCGCGCGGCGGGGCGAGACCTTGCCCTGGGAGGCCCTGCGCGACGCCGTCGACGGCGCCCTGCGGGCGCACTACCTGGAGCGGTCCGGCGGCCCGTGGCCCTGCACCCTGCCGGCCGCGCAACAGCTCGAGCTCAGGCTGCCGTCGGGGACGAGCCCCGCGCCAGGTCCCGGCGTCAGCGCACCGCCGCCGGGCCTGCGCGTCGCGGTCGCCGAGCTGGAGACGCACGAGCTGCAGGACCTCGCCGAGCGCTTCGCCGAGATCATCAAGGCCGCGGCGGGGCTCCCCTTGCGCCTCGAGGTGCGCATCGAGCTGGGCGGGGAGAGCCGGCCGCCCTTCGAGGTCGAGGAGAAGGTCAACCAAGTGCTGGAGGAGATCAAGGCGGGGTGGAGGTTGTACTGACGCGCCGCTGCGAGCACCGACCCCGACCGGACCTCAGGCAGCGTGCTCGACCGAGGCAGCATGGTTCTGCCCCATGTCAGGGCCGACTTCCTGGGCAGGGCCCGACGGCGGAGCCCGCGGCCCACGGGCGGTGACATGTTCAGCGACCCGGAGTGGGCGACCTCCGAGGAGTGGGACGCGTACGCCTGGTTCGGCTTTGCGATGGCCGAGGCGCAGGCGGTGGAGGCCCACCTCCAGGTCATCGCCGCGGCCCTCGACCTGGCCAGCCGGGAGTCTGCCGAGCCGACATGGACCCGGCTCTACGACGAGTGCGGGGCGCTTACGCTCGGTCAGCTCACCGGGCGGGTCCGGAGGTTTCGCGCCCTGTCGCCGGACCTGATGCGCGACCTCGACCTGGCCACCGAGACCCGCAACAGGCTCGCCCACGGTTTCTTCTGGCAGCGAACGACTGCCGGCCAGGACCTTCCAGTGGCTCGCGCCCGGGAGAGGCTCATGGCCGCAGCTTCTCTCTTCAGGAGCGTGTCCCTCAGGCTCGGGTGCGAGGTCGAGCTGGTGCTGGAGCACATGCACGTTGAGCGAGCCGCCGCAGAACGGGAGGCCGCTGACCGAAGCGGTCGGGAAGCGACAGAGGAGCGCCGCTGACGGAAGTCGCGCGTGCTGGTTTGCCCTGAGCCTGCGCTGAGACCTTGCTCCTCTCGCCCCCTACTTGCTCTCCATCGCCTCGACGCCGGTCCAGCCGGGGGGGACGCCCTCGGCCGCGAGGCGGAGGGCGCGCTCGCGGTAGCGGGCGGCGGCGCGGTCGTCGGGGTCCGAGGCGAGGACCCGGTCGAAGGCGGCGGCGGCGGGGGGCATGTCGCCGGCGAGGTAGAGGGCGAGGCCGCGGTCGAAGTCCGGGCGAGTGCGCTCGCGGGCGGCGACCACGGGCTCCGGGTCGCCGGCGTAGACCTCGTGGACGTCGACGTCGCAGAG
>CAYTJW010000522.1:1840-4540 GCA_964438135.1 uncultured Thermoanaerobaculia bacterium | reverse complement strand
CGAGGCGCCGCCCAGCGCCTGAGACCGGCCGCGACCGGCGCGCTCGGCGACGACGGCGCACCTCCCGCGCGGCCAGGTCGCATCGGTGGCGCGCCCCCGCCGCCGCGGGTGCTAGACTGGGGGGCCGCCCGTCGTCGTGGGAGGAGCCCATGCGTCATGCCCTCGCTGTCCAGATGGTCGTCGCGGTCGCCCTGACCCTGGCCGCCCCGCCCACGGCCCACGCCCAGGGCGACTGGACCCTGACCCAGGCGGTGCCGTCGGCGCGCGAGGGGACGGCGATGGTCTGGGACGAGGCGCGGCAGGAGGTGGTGCTGTTCGGCGGCTTCCCCGGCGCCAACCCGATCGCCGACACCTGGGCCTTCGACGGCGCGACCTGGGAGCAGCGCACCCCGCCGACGTCGCCGCCCTGGCGCGGCAACCACGTCATGGCCTACGACGCCGCCCGGCAGGAGGTGGTGCTGTTCGGCGGCGGCCCCGGCCTGCTCGCGGACACCTGGGTGTGGGACGGCACGACCTGGGCCCAGCGCACGCCGGCCGCGAGCCCGCCCGGCCGGATCCACGCCGCCATGGCCTTCGACCCCGTGCGCGCCGAGGTGGTCCTGTTCGGCGGCGAGGGCGGCGCCGGCACTCTCGCCGACACCTGGACCTGGGACGGTGTCACCTGGACCGAGGAGACGCCGGCCGGCTCGCCGAGCGCGCGCTCCCAGCACGCCGTGGCCTGGGACGCGGTCCGCGGCGAGGTCGTCCTGTTCGGCGGCTACGGCTCCGGCGGCTACCAGGGCGACACCTGGGCCTGGAACGGCGCCTCCTGGACCCAGCTCGGCCCGGCCGCCTCGCCGCCGGCTCGCCAGCGGCACGCCATGGCCCGCGATGCGGCGCGCGGGGTCGTGGTGCTGCAGGGCGGCAGCGGCAGCTCCGGCCAGCTCGCCGACACCTGGACCTGGGACGGCGTCACGTGGACCCAGGCCGCGCCGACGCGCGTACCGGCGCCCACCCAGGACCACGCCATGGCCGATGACGCGGTGGGTCAGCGGGTCGTGACCTTCGGCGGCACCCACCCCCACGGCCAGCCGGGCGGCTCGACCTGGCTGTGGGACGGGACCGACTGGCGGCCGGCGCTGCCCGAGCCGCGCCGGTCCCACGCCATGACCTACGACCCGGACCGGCAGCAGGTCCTGCTCTTCGGCGGCCTGAACTGGTGGTGGCCGCTGCCGCAGGACACCTGGGTCCGGGACGGCTCGACCTGGACCGAGCGGCGACCGGCGACGCGGCCCCCTGGCAGGTTCGACCTCGCGCTGGCGTACGACGCCGCCCGCCACGAGGCGGTCCTGTTCGGCGGCCAGGACGGCGGCGGCCCGCTCGCCGACACCTGGGTCTGGGACGGCGCCGCCTGGACGCAGCGCACCCCCGCGACCAGCCCGCCGGCGCGCTCCCAGCACGGTCTGGCGTTCGACGCCGCCCGCGACGAGGTCGTCCTGTTCGGCGGCGCCGGCGCCCTCGCCGACACCTGGGTCTGGGACGGCACCACCTGGACCCAGCGGGCCCCCGCGGCCAGCCCGCCGGGGCGCGCCTACCCCAAGATGGCGTTCGACGAGGCCCGCGGCGAGGTCGTCCTGTTCGGGGGTTCCGGAGCCAGCGGGCTCCTCGCCGACACCTGGGTGTGGGACGGGGTCACCTGGACCCAGCGTCTCCCCTTGACCAGCCCGCCGGCGACGTGGGCCGGACAGGCCGTCTACGACCCCGCGTACGAGATGGTCCTGCTCCACCTCGGGTGGACCTCGGGCACCTGGGGCTGGGACGGCACCACCTGGACCGACCTCGCCCCGGCGCACGACCCTCCCTCGTCGCTCGTCCAGTTCGCCATGGCCCACGACGCCGTCCACCACCAGACCGTGCTGTTCGGGGGCGGCGACCCGGTTTCCGGCGACACCTGGACCTACCACTTCGACTGCCCGGCCGTGACGCTGCTGCCCGAGACGCTGCCCAACGCCGCCACCGGCGCGCCCTACGAGGAGACGCTGTGGGCCGAGGGCGGCTACCCACCCTACACCTTCGCCGTCACCGGCGGCGAGCTGCCGCCGGGGCTCGACCTCGACGAGGGCACCGGCGTCATCGGCGGCACGCCGACCGTGCCCGGGACCTTCCCCTTCACCGCCACCGCCTGGGACGACCTCTACTGCCCGGGCTGGCGCACCTTCGACCTCGCGGTCGACTGCGGCACCAGGACGGCTGTCGAGCACCACGCCCCAGACCCGTCCGCGGTCGGCCAGCTCGTCCTGCTCGAGGTGACCGTCACCGCCGACCCGGTGTGCGGCGCCGACGCCCCGGGCTCGGTCGAGGTCGGCGACGGCGAGCAGAGCTGCGCCGCCCCGCTCGAGCTCGGCCGCGCGAGCTGCGAGGTCTCCTTCCCGACCGCCGGCGACCGCGAGCTGGTCGCCACCTACGCCGGCGCGCCGGGCTTCGCCGCCTCCGCCTCGGACCCGGCCAGCCACGGCGTGGTGGAGGCCGCCACCGCCACCGAGATCGTCTCGGTTGAGCCCTCGCCGTCCCTGGTCGGCGAGCCGATTGCGGTCGCCTTCGAGGTCGAGACCCTCGCCCCGGGCAAGGGCGAGGCCGCGGGCGACGTCACCGTCACCGGCGGCGGCGCCAGCTGCACCGGCAGCCTGGCCGCCGCCGCCGGCAGCTGCGAGCTGGTGCTCG
>CAYTJW010000522.1:0-1830 GCA_964438135.1 uncultured Thermoanaerobaculia bacterium | reverse complement strand
AGCTGGTCGCGCACTACGGGGGCTCGGCCGACTTCCACCCCTCCACCTCGCCCCCGGCGCCGCACACCGTCGCCCCGGCCGCCACCGTCACCACCCTCGACGCCCACCTGCCCGACCCGTCGGTGGCCGGGCAGGCGGTGGCGGTCGCCTTCACCGTCGGCGTGGCCGAGCCGGGCGCGGGCAAGCCGGCAGGAACCGTCACCGTCTCGGACGGGGCGACGAGCTGCAGCGGCGCCCTCGCCGCCGGCAGCGGCAGCTGCGAGCTGGTGCTCGCCACGGCCGGCGCGCACGACCTGGTGGCGTCCTACCCCGGCGACGGCCAGTTCTCGCCCTCGGCCTCGGACCCCACGGCCCACCAGGTCGACCAGGCTGCCACGACCACGACCATCACCGAGCACCTGCCGGCGCCGTCGCTGGTCGGCCAGGAGGTGCGGGTGGAGTGGCAGGTCGCGGTCTCGCCACCCGGCGCGGCGACCCCCACCGGGACGGTCGAGGTCAGCGGCGGCACGGCCTCGTGCTCCGCGCCGGTGGCCGACGGCGGCTGCGAGCTGGCCCTCGCCCGCCGCGGCATCATCCCCCTCGGCGCCGCCTACTCCGGCGACGCCGACCTCCTGCCCTCCGCGGCCCGGCCGGTCAACCACCGGGTGGTCAACACGGCGATGGCGCTGGCCGCCTCGGCCAACCCCTCGACCGCCGGCCAGGAGGTGCTCTTCACCGCCACCCTGACCGCCATCCCCGGCACCCCCGTGGGCGAGGTCGCCTTCGCCGTCGACGGCGTGCCGACCGCGGCAGCGACGCCGGTGCGGGCCGGGGGCGCGGGCGGCGAGCGGGGCATCCTGGTCGCCACCTGGGCCACCGCCTCCCTCGCCCCGGGCCTGCACGTGGTCACTGCCACGTACGCCGGCAGCGACGACCACGACGGCTGCCAGGCGGCCCTCGAGCAGGAGGTGCAGGTCGGGGTCGGCTTCCTCGGCCCGACCGAGGTCGAGGTCGTCGAGGCCGACGGCGCCGTCACCCTGCGGGTCGACCTGGTTGCGGCCACCACCCTGCCGGTGACGGTGCTGGCGGCGGCGGCCGACGGCACCGCCCTGGCCGGGGAGGACTACCTGGCCGCGCTCGCGCCGGTGGTGATCGAGCCCGGCCTGACCTGGGCCGAGCTGGTGGTCCCGCTCGTCGCCGACTCGGTCTGGGAGCCGGACGAGACCTTCTCGGTCTACCTGGTCGCGGCGGAGCACGCCGTCGTCGTCCCGCCGGGCGAGACCGTCGTCACCGTCCGCGACCCCGGCCCGACCGACCTCGCCGTCACCAAGACGAGCGGCGGCGACGACGTGGTCGCCGGCGACCCCGTCACCTACACCATCACCGTCACCAGCACCGGGCCGAGCTGGGCCTGCGGCGTGACCGTGGTCGACGGGCTGCCCGACGACCTGGCCCAGGTTTCGTGGACCTGCACCGCCACCCCCGACTCGAGCTGCAGCCCGTCCGGCGTCGATGTCCTGTGGGACGAGGCGACCCTGGCGCCGGGCGGGCAAATCACCTACCTCCTGACCGGGACGGTGGAGCCCGACGCCACCACCCCGCTCCACAACGCGGTCTCCATCGCGGCCCCTGCCGGCATCGTCGACCCGAATCCCGCCAACGACTGGGCCTCGGACGCCGACACGGTCTGGTACCCGATCTTCCGCGACGGCTTCGAGGGCGGCGACTCCGCCGCCTGGTCGGCGACGTCGCCGTGACCCCCTCGACCCGGCACCGGCCGCCGGGGCGCGGGTGATGCCGCACTGGTGCCTGGCCTCCCTGCTCGCCGGCGCCCTGGCGGCGGCGGTGGTG
>CAYTJW010000521.1:0-4540 GCA_964438135.1 uncultured Thermoanaerobaculia bacterium | reverse complement strand
CACGTCCCAGCCGCCACGGCGCACCGGACCGCGGGTCTCCAGACCCGCTCCCCATTCGCCACGGCGACGCATGCGCGCCTGGAGGCGCGCGGTCCGACGGAGGCGCGCGGTCCGACGGAGGTGCGCGGTCCGACGAGGGGGACCCGTCACCCTGACGTCGTGGCGGGTGCGGAGGGCTCGCCCAGGCGACCGGCGAGCTCCAGCACCCAGTCCGACCAGGCCTCGCCGTGGAGGACCCAGCTCTCGCGGTCGATCGGGGTGAGCCCGTGGGCGAAGAGAGAGCAGTTCCGGAAGTCGAGCCAGACCAGAAGCCGATCGCGGTGCGCGCGGGCAACGAGGCCGAGCGGGTCGCCCAGGCGAGCCAGCAGGTCGTAGGCGTCGACGAGCCCGAGGCGGACGACTCCCCTGCCGTCGGCCCTGGCCATGAGCCACGGGCGTTCTTCGGGCTGCAAGCGGTCAGCGGCCGTCTCCGCGCTCGAGGTGCTCACCCCGTAGGCGCGGCGAAGCCTCACCTGGGCCACGAGCTCGGTGGCCCGGTAGAGGCGGCCGAACGCCTCGTCGAAGCGACGCCGCCGCGCCCAGCGCCTGGCGTTGGCGACCAGGTCCTCGACCAACGCCGCGCCGGTGACCCTGCCGCGCGGCCAGGGTGAGTCGCCGCCCAGGAGCTCGACGGTTGCCCGCAGCTCGCGCAGGAGCTTCCCGTGCTGCTTCGCGAGCACCGGGTCGGTCCTCGCCAGCCCCAGCGCCTCCTGGAAGCTCAAGCGATCCCAGGCCGCGAGGACTCGCAGGCGCTGGAGGGTCGGCGCGAGCTGCCGCCCTGCCCCTTGTCCCAGAGACCGGCCCGCGGCCTCGAGGACCGCCACGCCGCCGTCGTAGTCGTGGCGTCGCTCCAGCTCCTCCGCCTCCTCCCGCGCCTGGCGGACGCCAAGAGCAACGCCGTCCTGCGCGACCGCCGTGTCGCCGGTCTCGACCCTGATCAGGTCGGTCCGCCCCGCGCCCGCCGCGTTCACTTGCAGCTGCCATCTCCCGCGCGTCACAGCCACGGCGTACAGCGCGAGGCCCACCGACATGGTCTTGGAGCCACCGGTGTAGTTGGCCACCACCTCGGCCTCGGGCGACTTCTGCCGCACGGTGCGCTCGATCGACTCGCAGGCCTGGATCACGTGGTCCAGGCTGTCGGGGTCTTCGATGGTGACGACTTCGAATTGCCCCGGCGCCAGGCCCGCCTTCCTCGCGAGTGGGCCCGCCGTCACCTGCTGTTCGAAAGTCCTGCCGCACTCCGGGCAGGTCACGCGCCTGGCGCTGGCCACGGTGCCGGTGATCGCCCCGGCCGAGGCGCCGGGCCCGCTCCCGCCCGAGCACAGGAAGAACACGAAGGCGGGCTGGTTCTGCTCGACGGCGTGGATGATCGGCGCATCGGATCCACCCACGGTGCACACCAGTACCATCGTCATCCCGTTCCCTCCGCTTTCGGCACGTCACCTGCACTCGGGTCGCCCTCGCCGGAGCCACCGACCTCCACCTTCAGCCGCCAGCCGGCCGGGCCGCCGGGCAGGCGACGGACGACCACGCCGGCGACGGCCACCCGCTGCCTCCCGGCGCTGGCGAGCAGCGCAAGCATCTCGTCCTGGACGCGCTGCATGCTGCGGCTCAGCCCCTGCATCTGCTGACGCTGGCGAAGCCAGCGGTCGAGCGGGCCGCGCAACCGAAGCTCGATAGTCGGTGCCTCGGTGTCCACGCTCGGCGCGGGCCCGAGCACCTGCGCCTCCGGCACTGGGGTTGGCCCGCTCGGGCCTGGCGGTCTCCGGACGGCCTCGCCGGGCCGGAGGGTGTGGAGAACAGGAGTCGGGTAGCGCCCCGGACCAAGACCGTGGAACACGCAGTCACACCCAGATCGGACGCTGAGGCGGGGGTGGCGCGCCCGCAGCCGAGCGCAGGAAACCGGCATGTCGGGCAGGGCTCGCAGGCGCCGCTCGGCCCGCCGCGCCTCCTCGGCGCCGCAGCAGGTCGCCAGGCGGTCGACTGCCGCCTTCCCCTCGCCGCCGAGGTGGCCCAGCGACTCGACCAGGCTTGCCAGCTCCTCCGGGTCGAGGATCCCGAGGTCGCGGGCCTTCTCGGCCAGGGCGCGCAGCACGCCGCAGCTGCCGACGACCCGCAGGGCCCGCGGCAGGCCGCGGAGCACGGCCTCCAGAGGTGCGCCGCGCACCTCTCCCAGGTCGCTGGCCAGCGGCCCCCGCCGCACCAGGTCGTGCAGCAGGTCCGGCTGCACGAGACCGCAGCTCTCGACCGCTGCCCGCGGGTCAGGGACCACACGCAGGCACCTGTCGACCAGGAACGAACGGTGACCTGCCCGGTCCAGCCCCAGCGGCAGCGACAGACAGGGCCCGGGAGCCCTGGTCGAGCGGTCCGTCGCAGGCTCGACCTCGACCCGGAGCGGCGGCGCGACCGGCCCCACCTCGTTGACGACTCGCACCAGCAGCGCGCGGGCGTCACGCTGGTCGGTCGGTGCCGCGAAGAGCACCCACGCCCTGCAGACGACCGGGCTGACGGCCTCGAGTACGCAGTCGACGCCCACCCTCCCGAGAAGGCGCGCCACTCGCGCCCCGGTGTCCGCCACACGGGCTCGGTCGCCCTGCGACTCCCCTGCGAAAGCGCGCTCTGCCCCCGCCAACCGCACGGTGAGCGCCGCCACCCTCACCGCCCCGTCGCTGCGCAACAGGTAGAGTGCAAGCCGCGACGCGCCTTCGAGGTGGCGCCGCCACCGCCCCTCGTCCAGCGGCTGTCTCACCGGCAGGTAGCGCAGGTGACCGCGGGTGTCGGCGGACAAGACGGCGTGCACGCCCTCGCGACCGGTGAACCGCTCGCAGAGCGCTCGTGCGAGGTAGCCGTCCGCCGGAGCGCGCGCGCCGGCACCCCGGCTTTCCTCGCGCGGCGCTGCACAGCAGCCGGAACGGAGGTTCATCCGCCGCGCGAACCGCGCGAGCTCGGGGCGCCCAGCCGTTCCGAGCGCGGCGGGCAGCGCCGACGGGGGGCCCGCCAACGCCGCCAACACCTCGGGAAGGCGCTCACGCTCGAGGTCGAGCGCTCTGCCAAGGCGCTCCCGCAGAAGGGAGTCCAACCCACCCGCACCGCCCCGCACCGCGGCCGCCGCGTCGACCAGCAGAGCCTCCGTGGCGCCGGCGTCAGCCCACTGCTCGGCCAGCGCCACGTGCACCCAGGCCGGCAGGTCGCCTGCGCCGAGACGCAGCCGAGCTGAGGCGAGGGCGGCCAGGCCGTCGCCTCCCTGCCTGGAGGGCTGCAACAGACCGCCCAGCAGGACGGGCAGCGAACGGTTCGCCTCCGCGACGAGCGGCCCGTGGAAGGTCTCCCACAGGCCGAGCAGCTGCCGCAGCCCAGCCGAGCCGGCCTCGGGGTCGCGATCACGGGCGAACAGATCGGCCCGGGCCTCGAGCGCCTCCAACGACCTGCGAGGCGGCCCCAGGCCGCTCGGGCTGACATGCCTGCCGAGGAAGACGAAGCCCTCGCTGGCGTGGCCCCTGCAGGTCTTGCGGGGGGACAGTCGCAGGCCCAGCTCCTCGACGCGACGTGACAGGAGGTCGAGAGCCTCCGCGGTCTGCTCGGGCGTCCGCCCAAGTGCCAGCATGTCGTCGGCATAGCGGACGAACGGATAGCCGGCGCGGCGCATGGCCTCGTCAGCCGGTCGCAGATACAAGTTGGAGAGTAGCGGCGACAGCGCCGACCCCTGCGGCAAGCCCAGCTCCTGCTCCCACTCCGTCGCCCCCTCGACCACCCTGGCGCGCACCAGCTTGCCCACCAGCTGCAGCAAGGGAGGGTCCTCGACTCGGGCGCTCAGCTCCGCGAGGAGACGATTGTGGTCGATGCTGTCGAAGAACGCCTCCACGTCGGTGCGCAGGAAGAAACAGATCCCGTCGCCCAGATGGCGCAGAACCTCGCACAAGGCCCCGGCGACCGACCGACCCTGGCGGTAGGCCCACGCGGCATCGGAAAGGTCAGGCTCGACGAGGGACGCCAGCACCTGAGCCACGGCCCGCTGGACGATCCGGTCCTCGACGGTCGGAATCGCGAGGCCCCGGCCCGGGTCGCTGGGCGGGTAGTGCCGCAGAGCAGGAGACGGTCGGTAGCTGCCGCCGAGCAGGGCGTCGCGCAGCTTGCCGAGCCGCTGGTCCAGCCCGAGCTCGTACTGCTCCACGCCGACCCGGTCGATTCCGGGCCCCCCTCCGCGCCGGCGCACGGCCTCCCACGCTGCCCTCAGGGCCTCAACTGCCGCAACCCGTTCGAGCAGGCTTGCCGGAGCCATTTCACGAGCTGGCCACCATTCTGCCACCCGCGACCCAGCGCCACAACCCCGGCCGCGCAACGGACCGCGGGTCTCCAGACCCGCCCCCCCGTTCGCCACGGCGCAACGGACCGCGGGTCTCCAGACCCGCCCCCCGTTCGCCACGGCGACGCATGCGCGGCTGGAGCCGCGCGGTCCCCCGAGCACGCCCCAGCCGCCGCGGCGCAACGGACCGCGGGTCTC
>CAYTJW010000520.1:0-4557 GCA_964438135.1 uncultured Thermoanaerobaculia bacterium | reverse complement strand
GCAATCCCCCCGGCCGAGACCGCGGCCGAGCGCTCGAGCACCGCCTGGAGCGCGGCCTCGCGTCGGGCCGACGCCTCGCGCTCGGCGGCGAGCCGGCGGAGGGCGAAGTCGAGGACCCCGCCCTGCTCGCCGCACTCGACCACCGTCGTGACGAAGCGGTCGAAGACCCCGGGCTGCCGTCGGAGCGCCGCGGCCAGCGTCGAACCCGCCGCCGCCGGCGAGGCGAGGAATGGCACGACCAGGGGGTCGCCCGCGCCCCCGCCGAGCTCGGCGGCCACCACCTCGAGGCCCTGCACCAGCGGCAGGCCGGCGTCCACGAGGTCGGCCAGCAGGGCCAGCGCGCGGCCAGCCTCGGCGTCGCTCGGTCGTCGTCGCGGCCAGGCCATGGCGAGGGTCCCGGTCCCATCATAGCAACGCCCGCGGGCGGGAACTCGCGGCCGCCGCCGGCGTCTCACCTGGTCGGGTCGGGCGCTGGCCGCCCGGCGCCGCGGCGGGGTAGAGTGGGGCGAGCGGGGACGAGGACGGGGAGGACGACGATGACGAGACGTGGCAACAGCGTGTGGACGGTGGCGGCCGTGGCCGCGGTGACGTGCCTGACCCTGGTGGGCTGCTTCTCGCGCAGCGGCGGGAGGGCGCCGGTCGTGGCGCGGCAGGAGGCGAAGGAGCAGGACGAGGCCTTCGCGCTGAACGGGGTGGCGCCGGCGCCGATGGCGACCGCCGCCGCCGGCGAGCCGCAGCCGCCGCCGGCCGACCGCGAGCAGTACGCGCTGATCCGGGAGAACGACTTCCGCCTCGCCGCGGCCGAGCCGCTGTCGACCTTCTCGGTCGACGTCGACACGGCCAGCTACGCCAACGTCCGCCGCCTCCTCAACCAGGGGGCGCGGGTGCCGCCCGACGCGGTGCGCCTGGAGGAGCTGGTCAACTACTTCGACTACCGCTACCCCGAGCCCGAGGGGGACGCCCCGTTCTCGGTCTCGACCGAGGTCGCGACCTGCCCGTGGCGGACCCAGCACCGGCTGGTCCGCATCGGCCTGAAGGCGCGGTCCATCGACTGGGGCCAGCGGCCGTCGAGCAACCTGGTGTTCCTGCTCGACGTGTCCGGGTCGATGGACGACCCGCTCAAGCTGCCGCTGGTCAAGAAGTCGGTCAAGATGCTGCTCGAGACCCTGGGCGAGAACGACCGGGTGGCGGTCGTGGTCTACGCCGGCGCCGCCGGCCTGGTCCTCGACTCCACCACCTGCGACCAGAAGGAGACCATCCTCGAGGCCCTCGACCAGCTCCAGGCCGGCGGCTCGACCGCCGGCGGGGCCGGCATCGAGCTCGCCTACCGCGTGGCGCAGGAGCACTTCGTCCCGGGCGGCCTGAACCGGGTCATCCTGTGCACCGACGGCGACTTCAACGTCGGCGTCTCGGACCAGGGCTCGCTGGTGCGGATGATCGAGGAGAAGGCGCGCGGGGGCGTGTTCCTGACCGTACTCGGCTTCGGCATGGGCAACCTGCAGGACTCGACCCTCGAGCAGCTGGCCGACAAGGGCAACGGCAACTACGGCTACGTCGACTCCGAGCTGGAGGCGCGCAAGCTGCTGGTGCAGGAGGCCGGCGGCACCATGATGACGGTGGCCAAGGACGTCAAGATCCAGGTCGAGATGAACCCGGCGCGGGTCCAGGCCTACCGCCTGATCGGCTACGAGAACCGGATCCTCGCCCACCAGGACTTCAACGACGACACCAAGGACGCGGGCGAGATCGGCGCCGGCCACCGCGTCACCGCCCTCTATGAGGTGGTGCCGGTGGGCGTGCCGATCGACGTCCCGGGCGTCGACCCGCTCCGCTACCAGCAGCCGGCCCCGACCTCGTCGGCCGCCGGCAGCGGCGAGCTGCTGTTCGTCAAGCTGCGCTACAAGCTGCCGGACGGCGACACCAGCACCCTGGTCACGACGCCGGTCGAGGACGCGGGCGCCGGCCTCGACCAGGCCTCGGAGGACTTCCACTTCGCAGCCGGCGTCGCCGCCTTCGGCATGCTGCTGCGGGACAGCCGCTACAAGGGCGACGCCACCTGGGACCTGGTTCGGGAGCTCTCAACCGGCGGCCGCGGCGCCGACACCAGCGGCTACCGGGCCGACTTCCTGGAGCTGGTCGAGAAGGCGCGCGCCGCGACCGCACGCTGACCGCCGCGACCGGAGGTGCGCTGCGCTGCCGCGCGGGGACGCGCCGGTGAGGACCTGCCGCACCGTCGCCACCGTCGCCACCGCCACCCACCCTCCGCCCTCCCACCGGGCTTGGGAACCCGTACGGGGTTCCCCACGGCTCCCCAACCCCGACGATGACGGGGAAGGCCACCCTTCACGCCCTCGACCTCCTCTCGATGCACCCCGAGAGCGGGGACCCGCCGGCCGGCGCGTGCTACCCTCGAGCCGAGGCCCCAGGGACACGCGTCGGTCCGTGCCGGGGATCAGGTCGGGCGACGCCTGCCGAGCGGACCGGGAGGTGGCGCGATGACCATCCGGAAGGTCCTCCTCCGCATCGTCTTCGGATCGCTGGCACTGGCGGCCTGTTGCGGCGCCGCGGCAGTCCTCCTCGCCGGGCACGACACCCTCTGGCGGGTCGTTGGTACGTGCTTCGCGACCGCGGCCGGCGCGCTCCTGCTGTTCTGGTCGTCGGCGCTCCTCTCCCAGGATGAGACCCGCCGGCCGGGGGTGCTGGCGGCCGCGCTCGTCCTCGCGGAGTACCTCCCCACCCTCGGACAGATCTGGGAGATGTTCGGCAGGGCGGACGAGCAGGCGGCCCTGAGCATGCTCCACCTGGCGCTCACCGGCCTGCCGGCGGTCGCCTTCCTCGCCCTGGAGCGGCGGCCGGCGGCCGCGACCGCCTCGCGGGTCGGGCTCGCCGTCTGCGCCGCCGTCTTCGCCCTCCTCATGGCCGGCGTGTGGGGGCCGGGCGTGGGTAGCCCCCGCATCGAGGGCAACCACTGGTTCGACGTCAGCGCCTCGCTCGCCGCCTTCGGCTTCCTGGCGGTGCTGTCGCTGCTCGGGACGGGCCGCGACCACCGGCCCTGGCGCTGGGCCGGCGTTGCCGCCGCCGCGGCGGGCTTCGCGCTCTCCGCCCGCGAGATCCTCCTCGAGGTCCCCCGCTCGTCGGACCTCCTCGTCTGCGTCGCGACCCTGGCGGTGGTCGTGGCCCACGCCAACGCCATGGTGCAGTGCCCCCTGCGACCCGGCCAGCGCTGGCTGCTCGGCGCCACCACCGGCGCCGCGGTCGCCACCGGCGTTCTCGTCGACCTCGGGCGCCTCACCCACCCCTGGCAGCACGAGCCGCTCGGCCGGCTCGCGGGCGCGGCGGCGATCATCGCCGGTTGTGGGACCCTGGCGCTGCTCGTCCTGGCCCGGATCAACCGCAACGTCCCCCGCCCCGGCCTGGTCGCCTCGGACGTGCGCGAGGTCGCCCTCACCTGCCCGCTCTGCGGCACGAGCCTGACCATCCCGATCGGCGAGGGCCGGTGCGCCGCGTGCGGGCTCGGCATCGCGGTCCGCATCGAGCAGCCGGCGCCCGCCCCGGCGAGCCCGCCGGCGCCCGGTCAGTCAACGCCGACGGTGTGACCGGCCAGCCAGCGCGCGAGCCACGCTTCCGGGCAGTAGCTCAGCGGGGTCGCCGCCTCGCCGGAGACGGCGAACAGCCCTGGCACCTGCGGCTCCTCGGCGGCCCCGTCGGGGCCGTCGAGGCAGCAGAAGGAGAGGCGCGCGAGCTGGACCTCGCAGCCGGCGTCCCACGGGTCGACGGCGAGAGGCACGGCGCCGAAGACATCGCAGCCACCGCCACGGCCGGCGAGCAGGATCCGACGCACCCGGGCCAGCGCCCTCTGGAACGACCGGGCGAGCATCGGGCTCGACTACTCGCCGGCTCGCGCCGGTCAGCCGGCGCTGCACCTGCAGCCGCGGGCGGTGGCCGGCACCGGGGTGACACTGGTGCCCGGCTCGAGGAAACACCTTCGTCCGGATCGTCGGCCCTGGTTCGAGAATGCGAGGGTGGGCGCCGGCACGGCGGTGGGCGTCTTCATCCTCCGTGGTGTCAACCCCCAGGTCGTCATGAGCGACTGGCACTTGATCAGGTTGCCGAAGCGGTCGTAGGCGTAGCTCTGGCGCAGCTGGCCCCAGTGCGACCACCCGGTCAGCCGGTCGAGGCCGTCGTAGGTGTAGCCCTCGAGACCGACGGCGGAGATGTTCCCCGAGCCGTCGTAGGCGTAGCCGCCGGTCGACCACAGCGGCTCCCCGTCCCGCAGCCGGGTCAGGCCGATGCTCGCCGGCCGCGCCATGCCGTGCGGGTCCGCCGCCTCCGCCACCTCGGCCAGCGACAGCCCCAGGATCGTCCTCCCCACCCGCCCCGACGGGTGGTACGCCAGGTCCGCCACCGGCCGCGCGCCGTGCTTGGCGTCGTCGCCCACCAGGGCGACGGCCTCCAGCCACGGCCCGTCCCACAGGGCCTCCAGGTGGTCCCAGTCCCGCACCGTGCACCCCTCGCTCCGCCAGTATGGCAGCGCCAGGTGCGCCACGTTGCCCCAGG
>CAYTJW010000519.1:0-4564 GCA_964438135.1 uncultured Thermoanaerobaculia bacterium | reverse complement strand
GGGGTCGAGGAGACGGGGCCGGCTGGCCGGCGAGGCGGGCCTGGAGGCCCGCGGTCCGAGAGCGGGGCGCTGCCGGCGGCTGGCCCTGCTCCTCGTCGTCGCGCTCCTCGTCGCCGCGCCGGGCCCGGCCCAGGAGCCGGTGGTCGGCGCCTACCGCATCGGCCCCAAGGACCTGCTCGAGATCAAGGTGTTCGAGGTGCCGGAGCTCAACATCCAGCGCCGGGTGGAGGAGAGCGGCTCGATCCAGCTGCCGCTGCTGGGCGACTTCCCGGTCGAGGGGCTGACCTCGACCGAGGCCGCCGAGCGGCTGCGCGCCCTGCTCGAGTCGAAGTACATCCAGCGCGCCTCGGTGGCGGTCGAGGTGCGCGAGTTCCGGGCCCGGCCGATCTCGGTCATCGGCGCCGTCCGCCAGCCCGGCAACCTGGCCCTGGCCGGCCGCTGGACCCTGCTCGAGGCGCTGGCCGCGGCCGGCGGCCTGGAGGACGAGCACGGCAACACGATCTACGTCCTGCGCCGGGCCGACAACGGCCTCACCGACCAGGTCACCATCGACCTCAACGAGCTGATGGTCGAGGCCGACCCGCTGGTCAACATTCCGGTCTTCGCCGGCGACCTGCTCAACATCCCGGCCACGGTCGACGTCACCCTGTTCTGCCTGGGCGAGGTGCAGCGCCCCGGCGCCCTGACCTTCAAGAGCACCGAGCGGGTGTCGCTCCTGGCCGCCATCGCCCGCGCCGGCGGTCTCACCGACCGCGCCTCCTCGACCGTCGTCATCCGCCGCCGCGACCGCTCGGGCCGCGACACCGAGGTCGAGGTCAACTACCGCCAGATCGTCGCCGGCAAGGCGCCGGACCCGCCCCTCGAGCGCGACGACGTGGTGGTCGTGAAGGAGTCGTTCTTCTGATGTCCAGCCAGCCCTCCAACGCCCCCGGTGTGCCGCTCGCGCCCGAGCTCGAGCCCGAGGAGGAGATCGACCTCTCCCGCTGGCTCGAGGCCCTGCAGCGCCGCCGCCGCCTGCTGCTGAGCGTGGCCGGCGCGGTGGTGGCCGCGGCCCTGCTGCTGTACGTCATCACGCCGAAGTCCTACCGCGCCGCGACCACCATCCAGATCGAGCGCCAGGCGGCCTCGGTCGTCTCCGTCGACAACCTGTTCGGTGTCGAGAGCTGGGCCGACGCCCAGTCCTTCTACCCGACCCAGTACAAGCTGCTGGAGAGCCGCGGCCTGGCCGAGCGGGTGGTCAGGGACCTGCGCCTGGCCGAGAACCCGGCCTTCAACCCGACCCGCGGCCGCCTGCTCGGCAACGGCGCCGCCCGGCCGAGCACGGCCGAGGACGACGCCGCGGAGCTCAGCGGCCTGGCACGGCGGGTGCAGGGCGGCCTCGGCGTCAAGCCGATCCGCAACACCCGCCTGGTCGAGATCTCGTACGTGGCGCACGACCCGGAGCTCGCCGCCCTCGTCGCCAACGGCGTGGCCGAGGCCTACATCGACTGGGGGGTCGAGCTGCGCTCCGAGACGGTCGGCCGGGCCTCGAGCTTCCTCGCTTCGCAGATCGAGGAGCTCAAGCAGGAGATCCAGGACAAGGAGTCGCAGCTGCAGGCGTACTCCCGCCGCACCGACATCGTCGCCCTGGACCCCAACTCCAACGTCGTCATGCAGCGGCTGGAGGCGCTCAACCGGGACTACATCCAGGCGGTGTCGGCACGGATCGACCTCGAGGCCAAGTACAACGAGGTGCACAGGGCGCCGGCCGAGACCGTGGCCGACACCTTCTCCGGCGGCCTGGTGGCGCAGCTCCGGCAGGAGCTGCTGCGGCAGGAGCAGGAGTACGCCACCCAGCTCAACACCTACAAGCCCGAGTGGCCGGCCATGCAGGAGCTCAAGGCCAAGATCGACAAGGGCCGCCAGCACGTCGAGTCGGTCATCGCCGAGATGGTCGAGAAGGCGCGCGACTCGGCCCGCACCGAGTACCAGACCGCCCTCCGCCGCGAGCAGTCGCTGACCGCCGAGCTCGCCCGGCAGAAGGCGGAGGCGATGCAGCTCAACTCGGCCGCGGTCGAGTACAACAACCTCCGGGTCGAGGTCTCGACCCGCCGCACCCTGCTCGACGAGCTGCTGCGCAAGCAGTCCGAGACCGGGGTCGCCAACCGCCTCCAGGGCACCCGCAGCTCCAACGTGGTCGTGGTCGACCGGGCGCTGGTGCCGGGCGGCCCCTACCGGCCGTCGCTCAAGCGCAACCTCGCCCTCGGCCTGGTGCTGGGGCTGATGCTGGGGGTCGGCGCGGTGTTCCTGGTCGAGCTCCTGGACCGCACCATGCGCACCCCGGACGACGTCGACCGGGTGCTGGGCCTGCCGGTGCTGGGCGTGATCCCGGACATCTCGGCCACGGCCGGCGCCGGCTACTACGGCTACCACGCCCACTACGGCTACGGCGGCGGCGGCGAGGCCGAGGAGGGGAAGAAGGCCCGCCGCGGCAAGCGCAAGTCGGCGAGCGCCCCGGCCGACAAGGCGCCGCGGATCGAGCTCATCCCCCACGCCCACCCCCGCCTGGCGGTGTCCGAGGCCTACCGCAACCTGCGCACCGCCCTGCTGCTGTCGACCCCCGGCGGCCTGCGCTCGGTGGTGGTGACCTCGGCCTCGGCCGGCGAGGGCAAGACCGTCACCGCCACCAACCTGGCGGTGGTGCTGGCCCAGCTCGGTCACCAGGTGCTGCTGGTCGACGCCGACCTGCGCCGGCCGCGGCTGCACCAGGTGTTCCGGGTGTCGAACCGCAAGGGCCTGGTCAGCTGCCTGACCGGCACGGTCGAGCCGGCCGAGATCCTGCTCCGCACCGAGGTCCCGGGCCTGCACCTGACCCCGTCCGGGCCGACCCCGCCCAACCCGGCCGAGCTGCTGTCGGCGCGGGGAGCGCGCGACTTCGTCGCCCTGGCCGCCAACCGCTTCGAGTACGTGGTGTTCGACTCGCCGCCGGTGGTGCCGGTGACCGACGCCACCCTGCTCGCCACCCTGACCGACGGCGTCGTCCTGACCGTCGGCGCCGGCCGCGCCAACCGCGACGACGCGGCGGCGGCGGTCGAGCGCCTGGCCATGGCCAACGTCCGCGTCCTCGGCACGGTGCTCAACCTGTTCCACGCCGAGCGGCGGCGCTACGGCCGCTACGGTCGCTACGGCTCCTACGGTTACGGTTACGGCTACGGCGCCGGGCCTCAAGGGGGCGAGGCGCCGCCGGCCGAGGGCGAGGCCGCGGGCGGCGGCGGGGCGGCGGCTGCGCGATGATCGACCTGCACTGCCACCTGCTGCCCGGGGTCGACGACGGCCCCCGCACCCTGGAGGAGAGCCGCCGCATGCTGGCGATGGCGGCCGCCGACGGGGTCCGGGTCGCGGTCGCCACCCCGCACCAGCGGGGCGACCTCTGGTCGAACCTGGACCGGGGGCCCCTCGAGGCGGGCCTCGACGCCCTGCGCGCCGTCGCCCCGGACGGTCTCGAGCTCCGCCTCGGGGCCGAGGTCCAGGTCGACTCCGACCTCCTGGCCGAGGTCGAGCGGCTGCCCGCGAGCGGCCTGCTGACCCTGGCCGGCTCCCGCTTCCTGCTCCTCGACTGGGAGGCGGTGCCGGTCGGGCCGGACCCGCGCGACGTGGTCAACGAGCTGGCGGTGGCCGGCTTCCGGCCGGTGGTCGCGCACCCGGAGCGGCTCCCCTGGATGGCCGAGGACGGCCGCCTGCTGGCGGAGCTGGTCGACCTCGGCGGTCACCTGCAGCTGACCGCGGGCAGCCTGCTCGGCGCCTTCGGCCGCCACCCCCGGGCCTGCGCCGAGCGCCTGCTCGACGCCGGCCTGGCCCACTTCGTGGCCTCCGACGCCCACGACCCCGCCGCCCGGCCGCCGCTGCTGAAGGCGACCTTCGACCACCTCGGCCAGCGCTGGGGCGAGGCAGCCGCCCGCCGCCTGCTGGTCGACAACCCCCGCGCGGTGCTCGAGGACCGCCCGCTCGAGGCCTCCTGATGGCCGGGCACCTCCCCACCTCCCGTCATCCCGAGGAGCCGGCCCCCGGCCGGCGACGAGGGATCCCTGGCGGCGATGGACACCGTACCGCCCCCCGCACCCTGGCGACCCCGACGCGACGAGCAGGCACCGCGGCCGGAGCGAGACGCCCGCGGGGCAGGAGGGCCCCATGATGCTCAGCTGGTGCGCCGCACGGCGCTCGGTGGACTGGACGGCGACTGAGGCGCCCGTGGCCGCGACGGCTCGGGGGCGGCGGGCCTGGAGGCCCGCGGTTCGGTGGGCGACGGCGGTGGCGGTGTCCCTGCGGGCCGCCTCGCCGATGCCGGCCGCCGACCCCGGCGGCGAGGACCGCGACCGCCTGGCCGCCGCCGCCGCGGCCGCCGACGACCCGACCCGGGCCGCCAAGCTCCTCCGTCTGGCCTGCTTCGGCCTGCTCGACGAGCCCACCCGCCTGGTGGAGGGGCTGGCCCGGCTGGCCCTGGCGCAGGCGGCCGCCGGCGACCGGCAGGGCTTCAACGACTCCTTCCAGCGCCTGGCCGAGGTCGTTCAGCGTGGCGGCGACGATC
>CAYTJW010000518.1:0-4568 GCA_964438135.1 uncultured Thermoanaerobaculia bacterium | reverse complement strand
CTAGTGCGCGACCACGAGGTTCTCGTACACGCCGCAGTCGTCACCTGCGCTTCCCAGACGGCCGTCGTCGTAGAAGACAGAGACAATGCCGTTTGGGCTGCGGATTCCCGTTGGCAGTTGCGAGTAGGGCACGCAGTCGATGCTGCCCGCGGGTTTGACCAGGGGAAGCCGCACAGGGTCGGTGGTGAGCGGTACCGGAACGGCCTGGCCAGCGACCTCGGGGTGGTGAACCAGCAGCGTGGCCATCACTGCAACGGTGAGGGTCCACGACGTCCGAGGCGTTCTCATGGCGGCTTCCTCCCTGGTGTGACGGTACCACGGGGCGCACAGCAGTGGCGCCGCGGCCGGCGGGCGGTCAGGTCGTCTGCGAGGTGGGCGCTGGCGCCAGCACCGTGTGCAGGGCGGTGAAGGCCGCCACCCCGCCGAGGTGGGTCAGCAGGACCAGGTAGAGGACGGTCCGCCGCAGCGGGGTGGGCTCGGGCAGGCGCTGGCCGAGGTCGCCCGCCACCACCAGCAGGGCGGCCAGGCAGCCGGCGGCGAGCACCAGGCCGAAGGCGCCGAGGCCGAGGGCGCGGACGAAGGCGACACCCCCTCGCACCGTCTCCGCCACCTCCGCCGCCGACGGGCCGCGCGGCCGGAGCAGGGCGACGAGGGGGGAGCCGAGGATGCCGAGCGCGAAGCCTCCGGCCACCACCAGGAAGCCGTAGCCGCCGACGAAGGCCCACAGGTCGCGCCGGCCGAGGCCGAGCCCGCCGCCGAGCGCGGCCCTGAGCACGAACGGCACCAGCAGCATGGGCAGCAGCTCCCAGGCCGGGCGCGCGCCCTGGCGGTGCAGCAGGAGCAGCGCGGCCACGGCGACGATCAGCACCACCAGGCCGCAGGTTCCGGCCAGCCGCCGCCACGTCGGCGCCGTGCCGGCGAAGGTGCCCTGGACCAGGACCATGGCGACGTAGGTCGCGACCAGGAACGTGGCCACCGCGAAGCGCACGGCTCCATCCACGGCTGTCTCTCCCTCGGCTGCCAGGGTAGCGCAGGCGAGCCCCGGGCGGTCCCCCGCCCTTGCCCGTCGTCCCGACCCGGCCGATAATCGTCGCCGTGCGCGCCGACCTCGACTGCATCCCCTGCTTCTTCGCCCAGGCGGTCCGGGCGGCGCGGGTCGCGGGGCTGGACGAGGCGGTCACCCGGCAGCTGCTGGCCGACCTCGGCCGCCGCCTGCCCGAGGTCGACCCCGACCTGCCGCCGCCGGCGAGCGCGCCCCTCCTCTACCGCCGTCTGGCCGAGCTGGCCGGGGTCGACGACCCCTTCGCCGCCGCCAAGCGGCGCCACACCGAGCTCGCCCTCGGCCTGCTCGGGCGCCTGCGCCGGCACGTCGAGTCCAGCCCGGACCCGCTCGACGCCGCCCTGCGCGTGGCCGCCGCCGGCAACATCCTCGACCTCGGCGCGATGGAGGAGGTCGGCGACCTCGAGGCGGTGCTCGAGCGGGCGCTCACGGCGGACCACAGCCGCTGGGACCTCGCTTCCCTGGCGGGGCGGTTGCGGACCGCGACCAGCGTCCTGCTGGTCGGCGACAACGCCGGCGAGGCGGTGTTCGACCGGGTCCTGCTCGAGACCTGGCGGCGACTGCGGCCCTCATCCGAGCTGCACTTCTCGGTCCGCGGCTCGGCCGTGATCAACGACGTCACCGAGGCGGACGCCCGCGCCGCCGGGGTCGACCGGGTGGCGAGGCTGGTGTCGACCGGCTCCGACCTGCCCGGGGTGGTGCTCGAGCGCGCCGGGGCCGCGTTCCGGCGGGTCTTTGCCGACGCCGACCTGGTGGTGGCCAAGGGCCAGGGCAACTACGAGACGCTCGACGACGCGGGACGGGAGGTGTTCTTCCTGCTGACGGTCAAGTGCCGGGTCGTGGCGGCCCGCCTCGACCTACCCCTGGGGGAGTCGGTGCTGATCCGGGGCTAGGGGCGGGGCGGCGGCCCGGCCCCGCGGGGGTCGAGTCGCCCGGAACCGCCCGACCTGCGGTATCCTTGCACCCAGCGGGAGGCTCCCAAGGTGATCGCATCCGGGACGCGCATCGGCGGGTACGAGGTCACGGGGGTGCTCGGCCGGGGGCGCGCCGCCGTCACCTACCGGGCGCGGCGGGTGGCGGACGGCCTCGAGGTGGCGCTGAAGGTGCCGCACCCGACGGCCCTGACCGACCGCACCTTCGTCGGTCGCTTCCTGCGCGAGGCCGCGCTCGGCAGTCGCCTCAACCACCGCTCGATCGTGCGCGTCATCGAGGCCGGCGAGGAGGACCGCCAGCTCTGGATCGCCATGGAGCTGGTGGAGGGCACGACCCTGAGCTTCGAGCTCGCCGGCCGCACGGAGATGCCGCTGCTGCGGGCGCTCAACTACGGCCGCGAGCTGGCCGACGCGCTGGCTCACGCCCACGCGGCCGGCGTGGTCCACCGCAACCTCAGGCCCAACCACGTCATGATCCTGCGCGGCGGCCGGGTCAAGGTGATGGACCTGGGCGTGGCCCGGGCCTACGGCGACGTCGCCCTGACCAGCCCGGACGTGTTCCTCGGCACGCCGACCTACTCGCCGCCGGAGGCGGTCGACCCGCGCTCCCTCGACCACCGCTCCGACATCTACTCCCTCGGCGTGATCCTGTTCGAGATGGTCGAGGGCAGGCCGCCGTTCGAGGCCGCCTCGCCGCTCGAGGTGATGATCATGCACCGGGAGCGGCCGTTCCCGGCCTACGAGGAGCTCGAGGTGGCGACGCCGCGGCCGGTCTGGGAGCTCCTCGAGCGGATGTGCCGCAAGCGCCCCGAGGAGCGCTTCCAGCGGGCGGCCGAGGTGGTCGAGGCCGTCGACCGCACCCTCGAGACCCTGTCGGTCGTGCCGACCGAGGAGTGAGCGGCGGCCGGTTGCCGCCCCCGCGACGGTCGTCGCCCCGGCGCCGGCTACCGGCAGTCGAGGTCCTGCTCCCGCAGCAGGCCGACGGTGGTCGCGCGCGGCCCGCGGAACCGGCCCAGCACGAAGCCCTCGCCGCCGCCGCCGGGCGCCGTCACCACCTCGACCGGGTCGCCGCGGACGACGTAGGCGCGGCGCTGCTCCGGCGGCAGGCTGCCGACGACGTGGAAGTGGGCGCGCTCGGCGCTGACCCGGCAGCCCCGCGGCGGCTCGCGCCGGGCGGCGGCGAACGAGTCCCCCGGCCACCCGGCGCCGCAGAAGGACAGGAAGCCGTCGGCCGCCTCGAGGCGGAGCTCCCCCCCGACCCAGCTGAGGTCGAGGGTGCTGGCGTCGTCCCGCCACTGCCAGCGGCCCTCACCGTTCGCCGTGGCGAGCCCGGCGCCGTCGCAGGTGTGGGCCGTGGGCCCGAACACCGCGACGTAGGAGAAGGCGAGGCGGTCGCCGCCGACCAGGACCCCGAGCTCGCCGATGTCGCTCGACCAGGTGCCGCTCGGGTCCGGGGGCGCCTCGGGCGCGTCCTGGGCAGGAGAGGTCACGGCGACGGCGAGGGCGACGGCGAGGCAGAGGAGCGCACGGTCGACGGTCATGGCGACCCCCTGCGGTCATGGTAGACGGAACCTCGCGGCCGGTCGAGGTCGCCTGAGGGTACACTGCCCCCGCCATGCTGGTCCGGGTCGACGTCGCCGGCCTCGACGCGCCAGGGCTCGAGCCCTACCGCACCCTGCGGCGGTCGGAGGAGCACGTGGCGCGGGGGATCTTCGTCGCCGAGGGCGGGACGGTGGTCGAGCGCCTGCTCGCGAGCGGGCTGGAGGTCGTGTCGCTGCTGCTCTCCCCGCGCTGGCTGGACGAGCTGGCGCCGCGGCTCGAACGGAGGCCGGAGCGGCTCGAGGTGTTCGTGGCCAGCGAGGCCGTGCTGTCCGACGTCGTCGGCTTCCGGCTGCACCAGGGCGTCATGGCCGTGGCGCGCGTGCCGGCGCCGGTGCCGCTCGAGGCCACCCTGGCGGTGGCGGCGAGGCCGCGGCTGGTGGTGGCCCTGGACCGGGTCGTCAACGCCGAGAACCTGGGGGTGGTCGCCCGCTCCGCGGCCGCCTTCGCGGTGGCGGCGCTCGTGGTCGGCGAGACCACGTCCAGCCCCTGGCTGCGGCGAGCGGTGCGGGTGTCGATGGGGGGCGTGTTCCTCCTGCCCGTGCACTTCTCCGACGACCTCGCCGCCACCCTGGTCGAGCTGGGGCGCGCCGGCTTCCTGACCGCGACCGCGGCGGCGGACGGCGAGCCGGCCGACGGCGTCGACCTGTCCGGCGACTGCTGCCTGGTGCTGGGCCACGAGGATCGGGGCGTGCGGCCCGCGGTGCGCGCGGCCTGCCGGCAGGTGGTGGCGGTGCCGATGCCGGGGGGCGTCGACTCGCTCAACGTGGCCACCGCCGCCGGCGTGCTGATGTACGAGGCGCGGCGGCAGCAGCGGTAGGGTGGGGCCGGAGCGAGCGGTCAGCTCTCAGCGGTCGGCTGTCAGCTCCTCCCCCCGGCCCGTTGGGGTGGGCGCGGCGGCGGGGCGCCGGCGCGGGGCGGGCGATAGCGCCGGCCGTGAGGTACCCCGCGGCCCCGGGCGGCACACCCGGCGCGAC
>CAYTJW010000517.1:0-4574 GCA_964438135.1 uncultured Thermoanaerobaculia bacterium | reverse complement strand
GGACGGTTCGTGCCGCCGGTCGGGCTGCTCGGCAGCTTCGTCCGCGGCCTGCCGGAGCTGCAGCTGGCCCTGAGACCGGAAGACCGCTCGCTGCCGGGCGTCAACATGGAGCGGCTCGCCGACTGGATCGAGGCCGAGATCGGTGACCCGGCCCTGGCCGCCGAGGTCCGCGTCACGGCGACCGCGGCGCCGAGCTACGTGGAGGCGTGCGTCGCCGTGCACGGGCTGCTGGTCGAGCGTCTCGAGAAGGCGCGGACGGTGGTCGGGACCGAGGCCGGGAGGGAGTGATGCGGACATCGCTGATCAGTGCAGCCGTGCTCACCGTGGCCGTGGCCGGCGTGCTCCACGCCCAGGACGAAGGCCCCGCAGGTGAGCCGCCCTACTTCGAGGGGGAGCTCGCCTACTCCCAGCCGATGGCCTTCGACTACGACCAGGACGGGACGCCCAACCAGGTGCAGTTCTGGATCAGGCTCGAAGGGCGGCCTGCGGTGGGAGAGGCGGGGGAAGCCGGCTCCCGGCCGGAGTCGGGCTCCCTATCCTACGTGGTCGCCGATCTCGAGCGCCGGGAGAAGGTGGACAGCTGGCTGATGGGCTTCAACATGGGCTTCCCGATGACGGGGAAGCCGTATCCCATCAGCAACATCGAGATTGCGGGTCAGCGGGTGAGCTTCGAGCTGCAGGGATCCACCTGGACGATCACCGACCGCGGCGACGACTGGCAGGATGACTCGATCGAGATCTCGGACCACCGCGGCCCGCGCCAGGGTCGGTTCTACGGCGGCGACGTGAGGGTCGTGCCGGACCCGCTCACGACCACCGAGCCGGTTGCGATCGCGGAGAACCGGGAGTGCAACGAGTGCCACGAGAACGCGGCCGTGACCATGGCCGCGGACGGCGGGCCCCACCGCGAGCTCGGGTGCGCCGACTGCCACCCCCAGCACCCCCCCGACGTCGAGGGCGAGGTGAACCCCGCCTGCCTCGAGTGCCACGAGAGCCACGCCGAGGTCATGACCGCCGCCACCTGCGCGCAGTGCCACGCCGGCCACGACGTCACGAGGGTCGCGCACACCGCCACCATGCCCACGACGTACTGCGCCCCCTGCCACGGCGACGTCGTCGACACCCTGCGGGCCAGCCGGTCGCTCCACATGGGCGTCACGTGCGTCCTGTGCCATCAGCGGGAGCACGCGGCGCAGCCCAAGGCGTGCGATCACTGCCACCGTGGGACCCATCCGCAGCACGTGATGCGGCGCCCCGAACGGTGCCGGGAGTGCCACGGCACCGCGCACGAGATCGACCGGGGTCGCACCGAGTGAACGACATGGGGTCACGGGGTCATGAACGGACCGTCGGCCACGGAGCCGACCACGCACAGGGAGAGCACCATGGGTGACGAGCAGAACACCGCACCATGCTCACGCAGGGGTTTCCTCAACGGCGGCGCCGCGTTCGTCGCCGGCGGCCTGATCGGCGGCGCGACGGACTTGGCGTCGGCGGGGGGGAGGCGGCCGCGCCGGGAGACGGCGGAGCTGCCGTGGCCGTGGGTGAAAGTCGACCCCATGGAGGCGGGCTCACGAGCGTACCGCTACTACCACGACGCCGGCGGTTGAGGCAACGGCGGCTGGCTGGGGGTCCTCAGCCTGGTTCGAGATGAGGCCGGCTCTCCGTGGACGCTGCTGCCCGAGCAGATGTTCGCGAACCTCGCGGCGGGGTACGGCGGTCAGGGCACGCTCTGCGGTGCGCTGGGTGTTGCATCCCAGCTTTTCAACCTCGTCGCCTTCGACCAGCAGAGAACCTACGTGAAGATGACCGACGAGCTCTTCCAGTGGTACAGTCGAACGCTCTTCCCGACCTCGCGTTTCGACGACATCTGCTCCTTCCCGGGTCAGGTGCAGCGCCTCGCCAGGTCACCCCTGTGCCACATCTCGATCTCCCAGTGGACGCTGGCGGCCGGCGCCACGGTCACCTCCAGGCAGAAGAAGGACCGCTGCGCCAAGGTCACCGGCGAGGTCGTGTACCGGACGGTCGAGATGCTGAACGACTACGTCGACGGGAGGTACACGAAGCGGGAGTACCCCTTCGAGGAAGAGAACGCGGCCTGCCTCAGCTGCCACGGCGCGGACGACATGTGGCACGACAAGGACGGCATGAACAACCAGCAGGGGAAGATGACCTGCAGCCTGTGTCACTCGCACCTGTTCGAGTGATCGGGGCCCGGCGTCGCTGCGGGAGAGCCCGGTTGGGGCAGCGGCCGCCACGGGACCGACCGGCCCACCCGATCAGGGGTCTACGGTGCGGTTGGCCCCGAGATGGAGATCGAGAGTTGCCCGCACTCACCCGACTCGCGCTCGTCGTGACAGCCTGTGCGGCCGCCGTCTGCTCGCTGGTGGTCCACGCCGAGGAACCGCCGGCGTGGGCGTTGCCCTCCTCCGACCCGAACCAGCACCAGCGCATCCCGCCCGACCTCGCGGACGGCCAGACCGTCGAGCGGGTCTACGTACACCTGGTCAACCCCACGGCCGACGCGGGGCAGAACGAGAGCTTCCGCCAGCAGATCGCCGACGCCTACGGGACCCGCCCGGGGGCGGCGTACAACCAGTTCCTGTCCGCCGCCGCGGTCGCAGCGGTCCGCACGCTCGACGGCGTGGAGGCCGTGGAGGAGCGTCTGTACTCGGTGAGCGGCGGCCGCCAGGTCGCGGTCGCGCTGCTGGTCTCGCTCCAGGCCCCGCAGGAGGCGCCGCAGCCGGCCGCCACAGGCGCGCTCGCCACCGGCCGGCTCGGTGACCTGCCGCTGCTGTGGCAGGGCGACCGGTCGTTGGCCAAGCTGATTCTCAACCCCTCCTTCGGCGCGTACGCCGACCGCGACGCCTGGGTCGGCAACCCCGGCGCCTTCGTCGGCCAGGCCGACCAGAGCCGCACCACCGGCGTGGTCGAGGCGGGCCTCGAGCTCGGAATCGGTGGCATCACCCGCGTCGGCAGCTCGAACGCCTACCTCTACGGCGCGGCGTCCTTCGTCGGCTCGACGACCCTGGGTCGGGACATCTTCAACCCGGACAGCACCCGGGTGCACGGCGAGGTGGAGGACCTCTACGGCGGGCTCCTGGTGGCCCGCAAGGGGGCCGACCGCTCCTTCAACCTCTCGGTAGGCCGGCAGAAGTTCTCGCTGAACCGCAACCTCCTGGTCGGCCACGTCCTCGGCGCCAGCAACGGCGGCGACCGGGCGGCCTCGAACCTGTCGCCGCGCAACGCCTACGACATGACGGTGGACGCCCGCCACCAGCGGGGCGACGTCACGCTGCAGGCGTGGTTCGCCGACCCCAACGAGCTGCCCGCGTCGGACAGCCGCAGCCAGCTCGCGGGCCTGAACCTCAGGTACAACAACAACCGCAACCTCGACGCGACCCTGACCCTGCTGGGGGTGCCGCGCTCCGAGGCGCGCTACCCGCTGGCCGACGGGACGTTCCTGCACCGCGAGGGCCTGCGGGCGGCCAACCCGCGCATCCGCTGGACCTCCGCGTTCAACGTGACTGGCCTGTGGCTCGAGGCGGAGTGGGCGCACCAGTGGCACGACGACTTCGACATGTCGGCTGACGCCGCCGGCGCCTGGATCGGCTACGGTTTCGTCGGCCTCGACTGGCGGCCCGCGTTCCTGTACCGCTACGCCGTGTTCACCGGCGACGACCCGAGCACCGGGACCTACGAGCGCTTCGACTCGCTGACCGGCGGCGTCCAGCGCGACTGGGCCCAGGGCATGGACATGGTCAAGATTGCGGTCAACCGCAACCTGCGGACGCACCGCTTCGAGGTCAGCGTCAAACCGTTGAGCGGCCTGGATCTCTCGGTCGACTACTACTACTTCGACGCGGACACGCTCAGCAACCTCGGCGGCCAGCGGCCGGTCTCCACCTACGGCGACGAGCACCTCGGGCAGGAGATCACCCCGACCCTGCAGTGGATGGTCAACCGGAACCTCTACGTCCAGAGCCTGGTCTCGATCCTGATTCCCGGCCCTGGTCTGAAGGATGTGCTCCCCGAGCCGACCCGCACCTGGAAGACCTTCCAGGTCTCGTTCTACCTGTTCTTCTAGATCCGCTCCTTGAGAGGGAGCAGCCAGTAGAAGCCGATGGACAGCCGGCGCCAGAAGCCGGTGTCCGGCTCGCTGGTCAGGCGGACCTCGCGCCCGTCGCGCGACCCGATCCACACCAGGCTCGGGTTGCCGGGCTTGCCGCGATTCTCGAGCTCCACCCGCCAGCTGTTCCCGGGCAGCATGGCGTCGTCGATGACGGTGCCGACCTGAGCGGCCAGCTCCCCACTGGAGATGACCAGCACCGTCTCGGTGCTGAGCAGCGCGCCGGCCTTGTTGAAGCTGTACGAGCCGACAGAAACGGAGCGCGGCTCGACCACCATGGCCTTGGCGTGCAGCCCCACTCTGGAGTCGGCGCCAACCGGAGCGAGACGTTGCCGGCGCAGGGCCGGCTCCGGCTGCAGCTCGTACACCTGGACGCCGCTGCTGAGCAGCCGCTCGCGGTACTTCATTGGTGCCAGATGGCTTGCTGAAGTGACGGTGTTGTCAC
>CAYTJW010000516.1:0-4581 GCA_964438135.1 uncultured Thermoanaerobaculia bacterium | reverse complement strand
CAGGGCGCCCGCCCTGGCGCCGGCGACCGGCGGCGTGTACAGTCGTTCAAGGCGCGGGGAGGCGCCAGCTGGCCATGCGCAAGCTCTTCTGGGTCGCCACCGTCGCCGCCGCGGCGGCGGGCATCTACCTGGTCCTCGGGCGGCGCGGCCGCACCGCCGCCGCGGACGAGGCGCCGCCCGCCTTTGCCGGCAACGAGCTGAGCTCGGTCTTCCACCGCCTCGACTGCCGCGCCTTCACCCCGCTCCCGGCCTCGCCGGCGTTCGTCACCCGCGCCCAGGCGGTGGCCGCCGGCTACCGCCCCTGCGGCATCTGCAAGCCCTGACCGCGGCCCCGCCGGCCCTGGGAGGCGCGCATGGCCCACTTCGGCCCCGAGCTGTTCCGCTTCCTCGCCGAGCTCGAGGAGAACAACCGGCGCGACTGGTTCCTGGCCAACCGGGAGCGGTACCGGAGCGCGGTGCAGGAGCCGCTGCTGCGCTTCATCTCCGACTTCGCCGGCCCGCTCGCCGAGATCAGCCCGTGCTTCCTCGCCGACCCCCGGCCGGTCGGCGGGTCGATGTTCCGGGTCAACCGGGACGTCCGCTTCAGCCCCGACAAGAGCCCGTACAAGACCGCCGCCGCGGCCCACTTCCGCCACCGCGACGCGCGCTCGACCGTCCACGTGCCCGGCTTCTACCTCCACCTCGAGCCCGGCGCGGTGTTCGCCGGGAGCGGCATCTGGCACCCGGACGGCGCCACCCTGGCGCGGGTGCGGGCGGCCATGGTCGAGCACCCCCGGCGCTGGACCGCCGCCACCCGCGGCGCGGAGTTCACCGCCCGCAACGCCCTCGGCGGGGACTCGCTCAAGCGGCCGCCGCAGGGTTTTGCCCCGAACCACCCCCTGCTCGCGGACCTGAAGCGCACGGACTACGTCGCCTTCGCCCCCTTCACCGAGGCGCAGGCCACGAGCGACGGTTTCCTCGACGACTTCGCCGTCGCCTGTCGCTCCGCCGCGCCGTTCGTCGCCTTCCTCTGCCGGGCGCTCGGCCTCGCGTTCTGACGGCCCCGGCTCCCCGAGGCCCCCGCAACCGGCTTGAGTCCAGACGCGGCCGGGACCACAATGGGGAACAGCAGCTCTGCACGGAGGCCGCCGATGCCGTACACCAACTTCCGCAGGGCCGGTGGCGCGGTCCTCGTCATCCTCACCGCCGCGGCCGCCGTGGCCGCGGCCGGCGAACGCGGCCCGGGGGGCGAGCGCGCCTTCGACTACGTCCTCCACACCGACCTCGTGCCGTTCGTGCCGCAGCCGCAGCCGGCCAAGGGAGGGTGCCTCACCGACCCCGCCTTCCGCACCACCCTGTGCCGCGTCGCCGACGTCGCCGCGGACGGGGTCGGCGCGGACATGGCGGAGCCGGTCTACAGCCGCTTCACCCCCTTGAGCTCGAACGGCCAGCTGCTCTACCTGCAGCGCACCGTCGGCAACCCGGACGGGCTCATCTACTCCGCCGTCGACTACGCGCTGGTGAAGATCCTGCCGGACCGCATCACCATCGACGGCGTCCCGGACCAGGAGCTCAACTCGATGGAGGGGGCCGAGATCCGCTGGGACCTGAGCGGCTCCCACCCGGAGCGCTTCTACTACCGCGCCGACACGCGCTTCCTCGCCTACGACGTGACCACCGACACCGCCCACCTGCTGCACGACTTCGCCGCCGAGTTCCCGACCGCGGCGGAGATCCGCAACAACGTCGAGGGGGACTCCTCGGCCGACTCCCGGTTCTGGGCGTGGGTGGTGTACGGACCGTACAACGGCAGCGAGTTCCCGGCCCTGGCGGTCATCACCTACGACGCGGCCACCGACCAGATCCTCGGCACGATGACTCTCGCCGCCTACCAGGCGCTCGGCGGGCACTACGCCGAGCTGCCGGTGCCCAACATGGTCGAGATCTCCCCCTCCGGCCGGCGCGTGATCTACCACCTCGGCCGCTGCTGGGACGACGGGACCGGCGGCAACCGGCCGCTCGACGTCGGCACCGTCTTCGACGGCCCCCACGCCTGGGATCTCGACTTCACCGACCCGGTCAAGGTGAGCGTCGACGAGACCCACTCCGGCTGGGGCTGGGACACCGCGGGCAACGAGCTGTTCGTGTCCCAGAACAACGTCAACGACTGGATCGAGGCGGTCGACGTCATGACCGGCCAGGTGCTGCAGCTCTACTACCACGGCGATCTCGGCTGGGGCAACGGCTGGCACTTCGCACGCATGCCGCGGGCCGCGCGGGGCTGGGTCCTCCTCTCGACCTACCACGACGGCGGCCAGACCGACTGGGGCGACAACCAGCTCTTCATGCTCGAGCTCAAGGACCACGCCGCCGGTCCCCGCGTCTGGCGCCTCGGCCACACCCACAACGTCTACGCCGAGGGGGACTACTACGCCGAGGCGTTCGCCCCCATCGCCCAGACCGCCGACCGCCTGTGGTGGGGCGCCAAGTGGCCGGGCCAGCAGACCTACGAGGCGTACGAGATGGCGCTGCCCCCGGCCTGGTGGGCGGACCTCGGCGCCCCCCTGTTCGCCGACGGCTTCGAGTGGGGGGACACCGCGGCCTGGAGCCTGGCATTGCCCTGAGCCGGGCCCGGCCGCGCCGGGCCGAGGCGAGGGGTCAGCTCCACACCCCAGGGATGGCCCGGCCGCAGCCGGCGCACGCGCCGTCCTTGAGGCCGTTGGCGGTGACCTGAAAGCCGACGCGGCGGATGACCACCGCGCCGCAGCCGGGGCAGCGGGTGCTCTCCGCCGGGTGGCCGGGGACGTTGCCGAGGTAGACGAAGTGGAGGCCCTCGGCGCGCGCCACCTGGTGCGCCCGCTCGAGGGTCGCGACCGGGGTCGGCGGCAGGTTGGTGAGGCGGTAGGTGGGGTGGAAGCGGGTGAAGTGGACCGGCACGTCCGGCCCGAGGTGGGCCTTGACCCACCGCGCCAGGTCGCGGACCTCGGCCTCGGAGTCGTTGAGGGTCGGGATCAGCAGGACCACGATCTCGAGCCAGGTGCCCGACGCCCGGATCGCCTCCAGCGCCTTCAGCACCGGCTCGAGCCGGCCCCGCACCTGCTGGCGGTAGAACTCGTCCGAGAAGCTCTTGAGGTCGACCTTGACCGCGGCCAGCAGGGGCAGGACGTCCCTCAGGGCCTGCTCCTGGATGTAGCCGTTCGAGACCACGGTCGGCCTGACCCCGGCCGCGCGCGCGGCCTGGGCGACGTCGCGGACGTACTCCCAGAACACCACCGGCTCCGAGTAGGTGGCCGCGGTCAGCTTCGCCCCGGCCCGCCGGGCGAGGCCGGGGATGGCCTCCGGCGGCAGCCAGACGGCCTCCACCTGCTCCGGCCGGAACTGCGAGATCTCCCAGTTCTGGCAGAACTTGCACTCGACGTTGCAGCCCGCGGTGGCGAACGAGAAGGCGAGCTCGCCGGGCAGCACGTGGAACAGCGGCTTCTTCTCGATCGGGTCGACGTGGGCGCTGCAGGCGGCGCCGTGGACCAGGGTGTAGTAGGTGCCACCGCGGTTCTCCCGCACGCCGCAGGTGCCGCGCTCGAGGTCGGCCACGGCGCAGCCCTGCGGGCACAGCTGGCACTCGACCCGCAGCCCGTCGAGCTTGCGGTACCAGGACGCCTCGCGCGGCGGCGCGCCGTCCGGGCCCAGCGTCTCCCCCACCGCCGGCACCTTCCCCGGCCCCGCCCCGGCCCAGCCCGCCGGCAGCAACGCGCCGACGCCCGCTCCGGCCGCCAGCACCGACAGCTCCCTGCGGCTCAGTCTCATGCCCGCACCACCTGGATCCTGCCCCGCTCCCCCACCCCGAGGCCGTACCCGGTCGCGGTGGCGAGGAAGCGCGGCGGCCGCTTCGCCTCCTCCAGGCTCGGCAGGCCGCGCCGCCCCCGCTCCGCCTCGATCAGCTCCCAGGCCCACACGTCCGCCGCCAGCGGGTCGGTGCTGACGGCGATCGCCCCGGGCGCGAACCGGCCCTCGGCGGCGAAGGCGGGGCCGCCCTGGCACTGGGCCGTGACGGAGTCGAGCACGGTCAGCCGCAGCTTGCGCCGGATGTGGTCGTGGCGGACCACGTCGGCGAGGTACGGGTCGCAGTTGCCGTCGTGGTACTTGTTGGGGTTGTGGATCACCCCGTACCAGTTCTTCATCCCGGCCGACACGCCGGCCAGGTCGTGGTCCTTGACCACCCCGAAGGACACCAGCGCGGTGCACTCCTCGCTCACCAGCCGGGCGTAGCAGGAGCCGATCGCGCCCGAGGTCGACGGCAGCCGGTCCCAGTCGCGGTCGACGCCGACGCAGCGGTAGCCGCCTGAGGGCTGGCCGACGGCGTACCCGGCCCGCTCCAGCTCCCGGCTCGAGCGCTCGAGCACCACAACCCGGTCGCGCGCCACGCCGCTCGCGGCGAGGAGGTCCACCAGCGCCTCGACCAGCACGCGCCGGGGCGAGAGCTGCGGCCCGCCCAGGCAGTTGAGCTTGACGCCGACGCGGTCGGCCGGGCCGAACAGGGTCCTCAAGGCCGCCACCGCATCGTCCCCGCCGACGGCGGCCGCCACCGCGCCGGCCAGCGCCGCG
>CAYTJW010000515.1:0-4602 GCA_964438135.1 uncultured Thermoanaerobaculia bacterium | reverse complement strand
CGGTCGGCGCCTCGGTCATGGTCGCGCCCTCGAGACCCCCGGCCTCCACCAGCTTGGCGAGGCCGAAGTCGAGGATCTTCACCACCCCGTCGGAGGTGACCCAGAGGTTGTCCGGCTTGAGGTCGCGGTGGACGATCCCCCGCTCGTGCGCCGCCGAGAGGCCCCGCGCCACCTGCACCGCGAGCGAGACCGCCCGCCCCACCGTCAGGTCGCCGGCCTGGATCCGGCGCGACAGCGGCTCCCCCTCGAGCAGCTCCTCGACCAGGTAGGGCGAGCCCTCGTGCTCGCCGACGTCGTGGATGGCGAGGATGTTGGGGTGGGACAGCGCCGCCGTGGCCCGCGCCTCCTGCTCGAAGCGCCGCAGCCGGTCGCGGTCGGAAGCCCACCGCGCCGGCAGCACCTTGACCGCCACCTCGCGCCCGAGCCGGGTGTCGCGCGCCCGCCACACCTCCCCCATCCCGCCCGCCCCCAGCGGCCCCAGAACCTCGTACGGCCCCAGGCGGACGCCGGCGGCGAGGGTCATGCCCTGCCCGCCCGCTGACCCGCCGCGCTGCGCCACGTCCTCATCCGCGCCTCCGCGAAGCCCGTTCTCTGCTCGAATCCGACGGGTCGAGTGTAGCACCGGGGGAGGGTCTCCCCGGGCTGGGCGGGACTGCCAGCGCCTCACCCCGAGGTCAGGCCCGCGGCGCTTCCTCGGGCAGGCTCGCGAGGAGGTCGGCGAGCTGCTCGCGGAGCTGCGGCAGATCGTCCTGCACGGTCTGCCAGACGATCTCGAGGCTGACACCAAAGTACTCGTGGACGAGGACGTTGCGCATCCCGCGCAGGTCGCCCCACGGGATGCCCGGGGCGAGCGCGCAGATCTCGGGAGGAAGGCCCGCCGCGGCCTCGCCGATCACCGTCAGGTTCCTGAGCACGGCGTCGACGATCACGCCCGACTCGCGGAAAGACCCCGCGTCCGGTCCCTCGCAGTAGGTCTCCGCTGCGGCAATCGCGCCGAGCATGTCCTGGACCCGGAACCGCCAGTGCCTACGCGGCATCGACCGCCTCGGCCAGCACCTCCTCGCGCAGCGCGGGGTGCAGCCCGTCCGGAGTGACGAGGTCGACCCGTCGACCGAGCACCTCCTCGAGGCGTCGCTTGACGCGGACGAAGTGGAGCAGCCCCACGGGTCGCGCGAACTCCACCAGCAGGTCGACGTCGCTCGCCGCCGAGGCGTCGCCGCGAGCGAAGGAGCCGAACAGGGCGACCCTCCTCACCCCCAGCTCCTCGAGCGCCGGCCGGCTGTCGCGCAGGATGCGCAGGATCTGGTCGCGGTCCACGGCACGCCCCGATCTCATCACACCGGAGGGACCGCGAGCGGACGAACCGCCCCGCTCACGGCTGCCACTCCGGGACCGTCGCCCAGCCGGGGAAGGGGCCGACCTCGACCTTCCAGCCGCTGTCGGAGCCGGGGTCGGGCACCGCGCGCAGGTTGGTGAGCGAGCGCAGCTTCTCGAGCAGCTCATCGTGGGGCAGGGTGTGCAGGGGCGGCTGCGACAGGTTTGGCATGGGCCACAGGCGGATGGTGCCGTCCGCGGCGGGGGCGGCGACCCGGCGCCCGTCGGGCGACACCGCGACCGACCCGCACACCGCGGCGTCGCCGAACAGCAGGTGCGGCTCCCCGCCCGCGAGCGGGCCGACCCGCACCAGCCCGTCCCCGTCCGCGGTCACCAGGACCGTGCCGGTCGGGTCGAGGGCGACGGTTGCCACCCGGTTGCCGTGGGAGGTGATCTCCCGCTCCTCCCCCGAGACGAGGTCGAAGGCCAGCAGCGTCGAGGTCTCGCCGACCCGGTGGACCGGCTTGAGGCGCACGATGGTGCGGGAGTCGGGGGTGGCGACGAGCATGATCCCGTCGCTCGGGTGGACCTCGCGGCACGGCCGCAGCAGGCGGCTCCCGCCGAGGTTGGGGTCCCAGAGCCTCAGGCCCGCGTCCCCGTCGGTGACGAGGCGGCCGTCGGCCAACCAGAGCGGCACCGCCAGGCCCTCGGTCCCGCTGCCCGGCTCCTCGCACCGGTCGCCGCCCTGGGGGTGGGTGTCGAGGGCGCGCTCGGCGCCGGTTGAGAGGTCGAGGACGCGGACCCCGTTCGCCTCCGGGTTCCCTGGGCCCAGGACGCCCACGGCGACCATCCTGCCGCTGGGGTCCAGGCTCGGCCAGGGCGCCCACAGCGGGCCGCGGGCCGGGCGCTCGAGCTGGTGGGTCGACGCCGGCGACCCGTCGAGCGGGACCGCGACCACCACCCCGGCGAACCGTTCGGTCGCGACTGCGAGGCGACTGGCGGAGTCGACCTCCACCCAACCCCCGAGGCCGCCCCCTGGCCGGGGCCACAGCACCCGCGGCTCGGCACTGCCGGTCGGGGAGAGCGACCAGCGAGCGAGGGAGGGCTCGAGGTCCGAGACCGAGAGCAGGTCGCCGTCCGGGGTGAAGGCGACGCCCGACCAGACACCGTGCGCCCGCCGGCCGAGCGCGACCGCACGGGGGCCGGCCGTGCGCCACAGGACGACGGTGCCGTTGAGGACGGTGGCGAGCCAGGAGCCGTCCGGGCTCGGGTCCATGTCGTTCAGCGCGTCGACGGTCACGAGCAGGGGCAGCGGCTCGGCCGCGGCCGGGGCGGCGAGGTCGAGGAGGAAGAGCCAGGGGCGGAGCGGGTCGCTCTCGGCGTCCCCGCCCAGGGCGAGGAAGCGCCCCCGGAGGTCGAGCGCGATGCGCTCGGGTGCCACCGAGCTCGGGACGGTGCGCTCGAGGCGGGCCGCGGGCAGGTCCCAGAGGCGCAGCTCCCCGGCGCGGCCGTCGCGGAGGTCGTAGGTCACTGCCCGGTCGGGCGAGTCCCACGCCCAAACGTCGTAGGCGCCATCGTGGGTCCCGATCAGGCGTCTCTGCGCCGCCAGGTCGTCGAGGCGCCGCTCGACGACCCCACCCCCTTCGAGGGTGAGCAGCCGGGTGCCGGTCGCGTCGACGGACCACGCCGTGAGGTCGGGCGGCGGCCTGAAGCGGCCGAGCGTCTCCGGCGCGGAGCCGTCGAGGGGGAGGTCCCGGAACAGCCAGGAGCCGTCGCTCTGCACGGCCCGGGTCTGCACCCGGTCGCCGGCGAACCACCAGTAGTCCGCCGGCTCGGTGTCGGCGAGGGTGCGCTCCAGACGCCCCCCGAGCAGCTCCCACACGTGCCAGATCGGGGGCCGGCCGTCGGGCTTGCTCACCAGGCTCCGACCGTCGGGGGAGAAGCCCCACGCCCTCTCGAGCGTGGTCGAGAGCTGGCGCCGCTCGCCGCCGCCCCGCTCGAGCACCGCCAGGCCGCGGTTGCCGCCCAGGGCGAGCCGCTGCCCGTCCGGGCTCCAGGCGGCCGACCAGGCGTTGACCGGGTCGGACAGGAAGAGGGCCGGCGGGCTCGCGGCCAGGGCCTCGACCGCGAAGCGGCGGGCGGGCCCGTTGTCGGCGCGCTCGAGGCTCGCCACGGCGAAGGCGAGGGCGGCGTTGGGGTGCTCCGCGAGCTTCAGCCGGCCGAGGGCGAGGAGCTGCGCCGCCTCGCGCTGGGCGGCCTCGACCTCGGCGCGGCGAGTCTCGCGCGCGCTGCGTCGCCACATGACCGCGAGGGACGCCGCCGCGACCAGGAGGATCGCGAGGGCGGTCGTGACCGCAACCCGCCGCCGGCGCCGCCGACGGCCGGCGAGCGCGACCATGGCGTCGCCGAACGCCTCCTCGACCGCGGACAGGCCGCCCGGGTAGCGGGAGCGCCACAGCGTGTACTCGGTGGCGGCGTTGCCGGTCCAGAGGAGGTCCTCGGGCCGCCCGCGCTCGTCCCACAGCCGCGCCGCCTGGCGCAGCTGGTCGCGCAGCTGGAGCGAGTCCGCGTCCTGCGTCTGCCAGCGGACCAGGCGGGGCCAGGAGCGCAGGAGCGACTCGTGGACGACCTCCACCCGGTGCTGCCAGGTGCCGTCGGCGCCCTCCAGCTCGAAGGAGGTCAGCAGCCGGGCGTCGACCAGGGCCGCCAGCACCCGCTCCGCCTCGGGGCGCTGCTCGGCCGGGAAGACCGAGAGCAGCTCCCCCCACTCGAGCACGCAGCGGGTCTGCTGGCTCGTGGCCAGGTTGCGGAAGAGCTCGCGGACCACCGGCACGCTGCCCTCGCCCAGGCGCTCCAGGGTCGCCTCGGCGTGCTGCGCCAGCGCCCCGGCCACGCCGCCGATCCGCTGGTACGCCTCCCGGGTCAGCAGCTTCCGGTCGCGGTCCCGCTCCTCCCACAGCCGGGAGACCGCGAAGGCGAGCAGCGGCAGGGCGCCCCGCTCCCCCTCCACCGCGGCCAGCATCTCGTCCACCAGGGCGTCGTCCTCGAAGGCGAAGCCGTGGCGCCGCGCGGGCTCGACGAGCGCCCGGCGCAGGGCTGCGCCCGTGGGCGGGTCGAGCGGCGTGAGGTCGAGGAACACCGGCTTCAAGGCCGCGAACGCGTTGCACCGGAGCAGGAAGTCGTCGCGCAGCGACAGCAGAACGTGCACCCCGTCGAGCCCGGCCAGCCGCCCCAGCAGCTCGGCGAAGCGCGCCTGCACCTCCTCGCCGCTCAGGGTGAACAGCTCCT
>CAYTJW010000514.1:0-4605 GCA_964438135.1 uncultured Thermoanaerobaculia bacterium | reverse complement strand
AAGTGCTACGGCGGCGACATCACCCGCAAGCGCAAGCTGCTGGAGAAGCAGAAGAAGGGCAAGAAGCGGATGAAGATGGTGGGCAACGTGGAGATCCCGCAGGCGGCGTTCCTCGCCGTTCTCCGGACCGACTCGGACTGACCCCGGCCCATGCCGGCCAGCGTCCCACCCGCGGCCGCCGCCGGGTTGTACGTCCACTGCCCCTTCTGCGCCGCCGTCTGCCCGTACTGCGACTTCGCCGTCCAGGCGGCCGGCCGGCTGGCGCGCCTCGACGACCTCGTCGAAGGCCTGGTCCGCGAGGCCAGCGGCCACGGCGACCGACCCTGGTCCTTCGACACCGTCTACCTCGGCGGCGGCACCCCGTCGCTGCTCGCGCCGGAGCAGCTCGCCCGCCTCCTCGACGGCCTGCGCGGGGCGCTCCCGGTGGAGCCCTCGGCCGCCCTGTTCATCGAGGTCAACCCCGAGCACGCGACGCCGGAGCGGGTGGCGGCCTGGCGGGCGCTGGGCTTCGGCTTCGTCAGCCTCGGGGTGCAGTCCCTCGACGACCGCCGGCTGGCGTGGCTCGGCCGTCGCCACGACGCGGCCACGGCCGTCGCCGCCTGCGGCAGGCTGCTCCAGGCCGGCTTCGCCACGGTCTCGGTCGACCTCATCTACGGCTGCCCGGGCGACGACGCCGGGACCCACCGCCGGGAGCTCGAGCGGGTCGTGGCGCTGGCACCCGCCCACCTGTCCTGCTACCAGCTGACGGTACACGAGGGCACCGTGCTCGGCGTGCGGCGGCGGCGAGGGTACCTGGTCGAGCTGGGGGAGGGGGTGCAGGCGGAGCTCTTCCGCCTCGGCCACCGCCTGCTGGCCGACGCCGGCTACGCCGGGTACGAGGTGTCCAGCTTCGCCCGGGCGCCGGAGCACCGCTCGCGTCACAACCGCAAGTACTGGCGCCACGAGCCCTACCTCGGCCTGGGCCCGTCGGCGCACTCCTTCGACGGCTCCAGCCGGTGGTGGAACCTGCGTCGCTTCGACTCCTGGCGGGCGGCGGTCGACGAGGGGCGGCCGCCGGTCGCAGGCCGCGAGAAGCTCGGCCCGGCCGAGCTGGCCCTGGAGGCGCTGATGCTCGGTCTTCGCACGACCGACGGGGTCGACCTGGAGGCGGTTCGGGAGCGCCACGACGTGGAGCTCGCCGGGCCCAACGAGCGGCTGCTGGCGGGGCTCGCGGCGGCGGGGCTGGTGCGGGTGGAGGGGAGCCGGGTGGTGCCAACACTGGACGGCCTGGCCGTCGCCGACGGCCTGGCGCGGGCGTTCGCGGTGCCGGGGCTGGGGGAGGGGGGAGCCTCGGGCACGGGAACGGGTGCGGGGTCGGCTGGGGACGGGTGAGACGGGGCGGTTTCGGCCTACGTACACGGCGGAGGAGGACAGGCGATGGGTGATCTGCTGCCCGACCCGGAGCTGGAGCGCCTGGCCAGGGAGCTGGACCAGTTCGCGGCCACGGACGACGCTGCGGCCGCGAGGGATGCCCCGGCGGCGGCGCTGGAGAGCCCGACCCTCGGGCGGGTGGAGAGCGGCGAGCCGCTCGAGCGCCTGCTGCAGGCCATGGTCCAGGCCCAGGCCAGCGACCTGGTGCTGACGCCTTGCGCGGCGCCGATGGTGCGAGTCGGCGGCCGCCTCCGCCCCGGCGGCGCCGAGCCGGTCGAGCCGGGCCAGGTCGAGGAGCTGCTGGCGCCGCACCTCGGGCCGCGGGCGCGGCGGCTGCTCGCGAGCGAGGGGGCGACCGACTTCTCGCTCCGGCTCGAGTCCAGCGTCGAGGGCGGCGGCTGGCGGATGCGGGTCAACGTCATGCGCCAGCGCGCCGGACTGTCGGCCGCGTTCCGCGCCCTGCCCCGGCGCATCCCGACCCTGGCCGAGCTCAACCTGCCGGAGAGCCTGGCCGGCCTGGTCGCGCCCGCGCACGGGCTGGTGCTGGTGTGCGGCCCGACCGGCTCGGGCAAGTCGTCGACGCTGGCGGCCCTGGTCGGCCACCTCAACCGCAGCCAGTGCCGGCACGTGGTCACCATCGAGGAGCCGGTCGAGTACGAGCACGGCGCGGGCAGCTCGGTGGTGGAGCAGGTCGAGGTCGGGCGCGACACGCCCTCCTTCGCCGCCGCCCTGCGCGCCTCGCTGCGGCGCGACCCGGACGTCATCCTGGTCGGCGAGATGCGCGACCTCGACACCATCGCCGTCGCCCTGACCGCGGCCGAGACCGGCCACCTCATGCTGTCGACGCTCCACACCCGCGACTCGGCCCAGGCAGTCAACCGGCTGGTGGACGTGTTCCCGGCCGGCCAGCAGGAGCAGGTCCGGCAACAGCTCGCGCTGTCGCTGTCGGCGGTCGTGACCCAGCAGCTGGTGCCGCGCGCCGACGGCCGCGGCCGCGTGCCGGCGGTGGAGGTGTTGCTGGCCACCGCCGCGGTTCGCAACCACATCCGCAAGGGCACCGTGCACCAGCTCTACAACGAGATGCTGGTCGGCCGCGGCGTCGGCATGGCGACCCTGGAGGAGTCGCTGGCGGCCCTGGTGCGACGGGGGCTGGTGAGCGCCGACGAGGCGCGGGCCCGGGCCATCCGGCCCGACGAGCTCGAGCGGCGGCTGTGACGGGGGCGGGAGGGGGGCGCGAGCCGGGTGGAGCCGCAGGAGCTGCTCGGGCGGGTGGCGACGCCTGACGGCGCCGAGCTGCTGCTGTACCGCCGCGCCGGCGTCTTCACCATCCGCGTCGGCGGCGCGGAGCTCATGTCGAGCCGCGCTCACGGCTCGGAGGAGGAGCTGGCCCGGGCCGCGCTGGCCGCGCTCGGCCGCCGCCGCGAGCCGCGGGTGCTGGTCGGCGGGCTCGGCATGGGCTACACCCTGCGGGCGGCGCTCGACGTCCTGCCGGCCCGGGCCTGGGTGCTGGTGGTGGAGGTCATCCCGGCGGTGGTGGAGTGGTGCCGGGGGCCGCTCGCCCACCTCGCCGGACGCCCGCTCGACGACCCCCGGGTCGAGGTCGCGGTGGGCGACGTCGCCGACCTGGCGGCGACCGCCCGGGCGGCCTTCGACGCCGTGCTGCTGGACGTGGACAACGGGCCGAGCGCCCTCACCCTCGCGTCCAACCGCCGCCTCTACTCCGCCCGCGGGCTCGCGTGCCTGCACGGCTGCCTGCGGCCGCGCGGCGTGCTGGCGGTGTGGTCGGCCTCCCCGGATCGCGCCTTCGCCCGTCGCCTCGCCGGCGCCGGCTTCGCGGTGGCGGTGGAGGAGGTCGCCGCGCGGCGGCAGGCGCACGGCCCCACCCACACCCTGTTCATCGGCCGCCGGGGCTAGCGGGGACCCTCCCGGCCGGTCGTTGCCGACACCGACCCGGTTGCTCGCGCCCCCGGCCTGGGCCTCGACTCGGACGTGGGTGTCGCCAGAGCTGCGACCACGACCAGGTCCAGGTCCACGTCCACGTCGATGACCGTGTGGCGAGGCCGCCCGCGCGGCTGGCTCATGGGTCGGGATCGCGGCCGCCGGGGCCCGCCTGCGGGGGGTGCTCCGGGCCCGTCGAGACGGAGCGCCGCTGCTATCCTGGCGGCGTGACCGACGAGTGCCTGCGTCTGCGACCCACGGTCCAGTTCCGCGGCGACGGGCTGCGGGGGGAGGTCGTGGCCGACCTGGTGACCCCGGCTCTGCTCGGGGAGGTGCGTCGCCTCGTCGACCCCGCGGCCGCCACCGAGACCCTGCACTGGGGCCGCAACTACCTCTACGCGGCGAGCTTCGACCCGGGCGGCGGGCCGCTCGAGGTGGTCGTGAAGCAGTTCCGCAACCAGGGGCTGCGCCGCCGGCTCGAGCGGCGCCTGCGCGGCAGCAAGGCGGAGCGGTCGTTCCGCGCCGCCCGGGCCCTGCTCGCGGCCGGCGTGCTGACCCCGGAGCCGCTGCTGCTGGTCGAGTCCGAGGCGGCAGAGGGGCCGTCGTTCTTCGTCACCCGCCGCCTGCGCGGCGCCGCCGAGGTCCGGCACTTCTTCCGGCGGCTGGCCAACGACCCCGCCGCGGGTGACTTCCCGGACATCCCGCCGGAGGCTCTCCTGGGCCGACTCGGCGGTCTCGCCCGGCAGCTCCACGACCACGGCATCTTCTACCGCGACTACTCGATCGGCAACGTCCTCGCGCGGCCGGTCGGGGACCGCCTGGAGCTGTGGCTGGTGGACCCCAACCGGGCCAACCTCGGCACCAGGCTCGGCCTGCTCCGCCGCTGCCGCGACCTGTGCCGCATGCCGGTCCTCGAGCCCGGGCACCGGCGGGCCTACCTCGAGGGGTACTGGGGCGCGCCGCCGCCCCCCCTGTCGCCGCGTTGGTGGCTGTACGCGGCGCTGGTCCGGGGCTACCTCCTCAAGCACGCCGTCAAGAACCGCCTGCGGCGCCGGCCGGCCCCGTCCGGCGGGCGTCACCACGCCCACATCCCGGCCCCCGCCGCCGGCGCCACGGCCCGCGACCGGGCGGTCTGGGACCACCTGTCGGACCAGCCTCACCAGCACGCGCGGGGCCTCGCCAAGCTGCTCATCCGCCTCGCTGACGCCCCCTCCCACCTGGCCGACCTGGCCCGGGCCGCGGCCGCCGCGCCGCGGG
>CAYTJW010000513.1:0-4612 GCA_964438135.1 uncultured Thermoanaerobaculia bacterium | reverse complement strand
GCCCGCGGGCTTCGCCCGCCCGGGCGACGGCGGCCCAGCCGCGGTTCGGTGCGGTGCCCTGCCCGTCCCCCCCTCCCAGGCCGTCGTCGAGTCGGGGAGCGGGAATGGCGGGCCCCGTCGCCCCGTTGCCGCCAGGCAGCCAGCTCGGAGTCGGGTCCCCGGCACCGAGCGGTCACGGGAAGCGATCTGACAAGGAGCCGGGCATGAGGTCACTGACTCTGGCGGTCGTCGCGGCGGCGTGGGTGGCGCTGCCGGTTGACGCGGGTGTTCCCAGCTACCGGGTGCAGTACCTCGGCAGCGGTTTCACCGCCACCGGCCTGAACGAGCACGGCGTGGTGTGCGGCTCGGTCTCCGTCGGGACCCCCGAGGCGGACCTGCTCGCCGCCGTCTCGCACGGGGGTCAGCCGTTCGAGCTCCTGCCCCTGCCGCCGGGGATGCAGAGCTCGCGGGCGCACGACATCAACGACGCCGGCGTGATCGTCGGCTCGGTCTGCCCGACCCAATACGTCACGACCCAGCCGATCGCTGCGGTCTGGAGACCGACCGCGGCCGGGTACGAGGTCGAGGTGCTCGGAGCCCTGCCGGGTGATCCGTACAGCGCGGCGTACGCCGTCAACGACCTGGGCGACATCGTCGGCGGGTCGGGCTTCTGGGGGTGGAACCTGTCCACCGGGGTGCTGTTCGCGGCGGGCGGCCCGACCCCCCTCCCGGAAGGGATGATGGGCGTGGACGTCAACAACGAGCGGGTGGTGCTGGCGGGGCCGCGGCTGCTGGACCTGGACACGAACCAGATCGCGGAGGTCGCGCTGCCGCCCGGGAACTGGCAGGGGTTCGTCGGCGCCGCCCTCAACGACGGCGGCGACTTCGGCGGTTACATCCTGGGCTACTCCGGGTGCAGCACCTTCCCCATGCGGTACCGGCAGGCCGTCGGCTGGGAGTACCTGGGCGGGTGCGCCACGACGACCAGCGCCACCGCGATCAACGACCGCGGCGACGCCCTCCTCTACTACTCCGCGACGACCTCCGGGGCGCACTTCGTGGACGAGGGTTACTTCGCCTTGGGCGGCCTCGTCGACCCTTCGCAGGGGGAGTGGTACGTCCAGGCCGGCGGCGCGAACGGCATCAACAACGCCCGGCAGATCGTCGCGGCTGCCCGTCAGGGCCTCTCGGGTCCGATCGGTGCCGTCCTGATGACGCCGCTCGACGGCGGGGCGGTCTTCGCCGACGGTTTCGAGTCGGGCGCCGCGGACCAGTGGTCGACCCGGGTTCCCTGACCGTCTCGCGCCGAGGCGCCGCTCCCGACCCCGGCTGGTCCGGAGCCGTTCCCCCGAGCGGGCGGCACGGCTGCGGGCGTCGGGGGTTGGCGAGGGTGGGAGGAGTGGGGGGCCTCGAGGGACGAGCTGCAGGGTGACGGGGCGGGGGCTCGGCCGGGACCGGCGGCGGGCGCGACGGGCGTCACCGGCTCGCGGAATGGACCCGGTGCCGGAGGAGGTTGGCCCACGTGGAACCTGCGGCGACCCCGGAGCCGCTGCGACACCACCGGAGGATGAGATGCGACGAACGACCCTGATCCTCCTGCTCGCCGTGGCCGCCACCTCGGCGGGCGCCCAGGAGACGACCCGCTACCTCGCCGCCGCGGCCAGCGCGCCGGGCGCCAACGGCACCTTCTTCGTGACCGACGCCAGGGTCTTCAACCCGGACGCCACGGCGACGATCACGGTCCAGCTCGCGTTCCTGGCCGCCAACACCGACAACAGCGGCGCGGCCGAGGTGCCGATCACGGTCGCCCCGCGGCAGGCGGTCGCCCTCGACGACATCCTCCAGTCGGTGTTCCAGATCGGCGGCTCGGGCGGGGTCCGGCTGCGCTCGAACCGGCCGTTCCTCGCCACGTCCCGCACCTACAACATCGGCGACGGCAGCTCCGGGACCTTCGGCCAGTTCATCCCCGGCCTGGCCCCGGACCAGGCGTTGCCCCAGGGCATCCTCCTCCAGGTCGCCAACGACGCCGCCTCGTCGGGATTCCGGTCCAACGTCGGCTTCGTCAACCCGAGCGGCGCCACGGTGACGGTCACCCTCAGGGTCTTCGATGCCTCCAGCGCCACCCTGCTCGGGGAGCACAGCCGGACTCTCCCCCCGTACGCCTTCTCCCAGGTCAACAACGTCTTCAACGCCATCGGCGCCGCCGAGACCGTGGTCGACAACGCGACCGTGGAGTTCACCGCCTCCGCGCCGGTGTTCGCCTACGCCTCGGTGGTGGACAACACCTCCGGCGACCCGATCTTCGTCCTCCCCTCGGCCGACACCGGCACCCAGGGGGGCGCCAACAACCCGCCCGAGGGGAGCATCGTCACCCCGTCCGGCGACATCACGGTCACCGTCGGCCAGGCGGTCGGCTTCGTTGCCTCAGTCACCGACCCCGACGGCGACCTGGTCACCGGGTTGGAGTGGGATTTCGGCGACGGCATCACCGCCAGCGGTCTCGAGGTGACCCACACCTTCAGCGCCGCCGGGAGCTACACCGTCAGCTTCACCGCCACCGACGAGCGCGGGCTCGCCGACCCCAGCCCGGCGACGCGGGTCGTCACCGCGGCGTCGGCCGCCGCCAGCTTCACCCAGGTCCAGGACGCGATCTTCACCCCGAGCTGCGCCTTCTCCGGCTGTCACGCCGGCTCGAGCCCGGCCCAGGGGATGAGCCTGGCCTCCGGTCAGGCCTACGACGCGATCGTCAACGTCGCCTCGCGCGAGCGGCCGTCCCTCGACCGGGTCGAGCCCGGCAGCCCCGAGCAGAGCTACCTCTACCTCAAGGTCGTCGACGACCCCTCCATCGCCGGCTCGCGCATGCCCCTCGGCGGCCCGCCGCTGCCCCAGGAGATGGTCGACCTGCTCCGCTCCTGGATCCTGTCCGGCGCGCCGAACAACTGAGCCGGGGTGGGGCCGACACCATGGTCCGTCCCATCGCCATCGTCGCCTTGGTCCTCGCCGTCGCCTTCGCCGCGCCCGGCCTGGCCGAGGAGGCCGAGACGGTCGAGTTCGACCGCCCCGAGGCCTGGGCGCTCAAGTACTTCGCGGCGGTCAGCACGTTCACCCCCCTGCGCGCGCCGGAGCTGCGCGAGCCATGGTCGACCGACCTGGCGCTCGAGGCCGTCTGGGTGCCCTCCCTGTCGGAGGAGGAGCGCCGGGTGGGTTTCAACGGGACCAAGGTCGAGGACCTCAACAAGCTGCCGGTGCTCGGCCGGCCCCGCCTGATGGTCGGTCTGCCCGCCGGGTTCTCGGTCGAGCTGTCGTGGGTCCCTCCGGTCGAGGTGGCGGGGGTGAAGGCCAACCTCGTCGCCGCCGCCCTCGAGCGCCCGCTGGTCGACCGCGGGTCCTGGTCGCTCGGCGTGCGCGCGTTTGGCCAGCTCGGCGAGGTCGAGGGGGACTTCACCTGCTCCGAGGACGCCGCCGACCAGCCGCCGGGATCGGACGGCAACCCGTACGGCTGCGAGGCGCCGTCGGAGGACGTCTCGACTCTCGACTACGCCGGCCTGGCGGTGACCGGGGGTTTCGACCTGGCCGGCGGGAAGGCCCACTTCGCCGCCGGCGCCACGTACAACGACCTCGAGCTCGAAGTCGACGCGGTCACCTACGGCTACCACGACCAGACCCACCTGACGACCGACGGCTGGACCGGCTGGATCTCGGCCGGCGCCGGCTGGCCGTTGGGGGAGAGGCTGTGGCTCGGCGGCGAGCTGTACTACAGCCCGCTCGACGTGGTCCGCCCCCCGTCGACCGAGAGCCAGAACGACGCCCTGTTCAACGTCCGCGCGGTGCTGCGGTACCGGCTGCGGTAGGAGAGACTCATGCGGAAGCGAGGGATCGGCGCGCTGGTCCTGCTCCTGGCGGCCTCCCTGCCGGCGCCCGCCGCGGAGCGAACCCTGACCTTCGACCCTGGGGCGAGCACCGTGCGGTTCGCCCTCGACGCGACCATGCACACCGTGCACGGCTCGTTCAAGCTCGTCCGCGGGGCAGTCGTCTTCGACGCCATCCCCGGCCCGGCCAGCGGCGAGATCGTGGTCGACGCGACCTCCGGTGAGACAGGCAACGGCGACCGGGACAGGAAGATGCACGAGAAGGTCCTGACCAGCGGCGCGTTCCCCGAGATCGTGCTGGTGCCGAGCCGCCTCAGCGGCGAGGTGTCCGCCTCCGGCACCGGGCGGTTGGTGGTCGAGGGCAGCCTGCGGTTGTGCGGCGTCGAGCACCAGGTGAAGGTGCCGGTCGAGGTCGAGGTTGCGGGGGACTCGGTGGTCGCCCGGGGCCGGTTGAGCGTGCCCTTCGTCGCCTGGGGGCTCGAAGACCCGAGCGTGTTCGTGCTCCGGGTCGGCAAGGAGGTGGCGGTGGAGGTCGAGGTTCGCGGCACGCTGCAGCCGGCGGTGGTGGGGGCGGACGGTCCGTGAGGATCGCGGGCGTCCCCACCGCCTTCCCGGCCCGCTTCTGAAGACCAGGCACAGCGCCCGGCGTTCGGCAGGGGAGAGCCCGTCCGCCGCGTCCCGAGACGGGGGCGCGGGGGAAGGGCTCGCGTCCCGGCCTCTGCGCCGCCGGCAGCCCAGCCGCCTCGTGGAACGGGAGCGTGAAG
>CAYTJW010000512.1:0-4615 GCA_964438135.1 uncultured Thermoanaerobaculia bacterium | reverse complement strand
CCCGCCCACCTCGCCGCCCCGACCCGCCGCGGGAACCGTCCGAACGGACCGCGGGCCTCCAGGCCCGCACCCCGGCCATCGCGGCGGACCACGCCCGCTCGCCCGCCGCCCCGCACCCCTGCCCCAGAACGACGCGAGGGGCGAAGGGATCGCCCCCTCGCCCCTCGGTGTGGCGGGCGCCGGCGCCGCGGTCGACCAGGCCCCCCTACGTCGCCCCTCCTCGCCAGTCGTCGGCCGACGGCAGCTGCACCTCGCCCTCCCCGGGCTCGCCGGCCGCCCGCGCCAGCGCCGCGGCTCGCACCGCCTCCCGCCGCGCCTCCACCTCGGCCGCCACCGCCCGCGCCCAGCCGAGCCGCCGCACCGCCACGATCGCCGCCAGCTCGAACGCCGCCAGCGCCAGCCCGAACCCGGCGTTCTTGGTCACGAGCACCACCAGCGCCAGGACGCAGGTGACCGCCACCAGGGCGTACACCGTCTTCACGACCGCCTGCCGTCGCCGCTGCGCCGCCTGCAGCAGGTGGTGGAGGTGGCTGCGGTCGGCCTTGAACATCCCCTTGACGCGCTCCTTGATCGGGCTGCCGGGCCGCCGCGCGAAACGCCCGGCCATCACCAGCAGGGTGTCCATGACCGGCACGCCGAGGGCCAGGATCGGCACCAGGATCACGAACGCGCCGGTCGCCTTGCCGGCGGTGTGGACGCTGACCGCGGCGAGCAGGAAGCCCAGCGTCAGCGACCCCGAGTCGCCCATGAAGATCCTCGCCGACGCCCAGTTGTAGCGCAGGAACCCGAGGCGCGCGCCGACGATCGCCGCCATCAGCAGAACCGAGAAGATGTTGGCCCGCACCAGGCTCACCGCCAGGAAGCTGGCGGCGATGATCCCGACCACCCCGGCGGCGAGGCCGTCGAGCCCGTCGACCAGGTTGATGGCGTTGGTCACGCCCACGATCCACACCACGGTCACGATCGGGCCCAGGACGCCCAGCTCCGTCCTCGGCAGCCACGGCAGGCCCAGCACCGTGAACTCCCATCCCAGCGAGACCAGCATGGTCGCGGCCAGCACCTCGGCGAGGAACCGCTTCCACGCCGCCACCCGGACCGCGTCCTCGGCCAGCCCGACCAGGACCACCATGCCGGTGCCCACGGCCAGGGCCAGCAGGTCGTGCCCGTGCAACCGCCGCCCCCAGTCGCTGACATGCAGCACCGACATGGTCCCGGCGCCGGCCACCACCCCGGCCGCGATCGCCACCCCGCCGAGCCAAGGCACCGCCGAGGCGTGGGCCTTGCGCTCGCCGGGGTAGTCCATCGCCCGGAAGGCCCGCGCCAGGTCGGTCACCACCGACGTCGTCGGGCTTGGCAGCCTTCATCGTCCCGTATACTGGTCTAGAGCTGCCCGGTGCGGACAGCCGAGGGAGCTGCGGTGCAGAGGTTCGACCGGATCACCTTTTGCACTGACGTCATGGGCGGGCGCGCGTGCATCCGCGGCATGCGGGTGACTGTCGCCCTGGTCGTGAATCTGGTTGCCAACGGCATGGCGACCGAGGAGATCATCGCCGCCTACCCATACCTCGAGCCAGAGGACATCAGGGAGTCCCTGCGCTACGTGGCCTGGCTCGCCGAGGAGAGCGTGTACTCGACGCCGGTCGCCTCGGGATGAAATTCCTCGCCGACATGGGGATCTCGCCGGCGACCGCGCAGGCCCTTCGGGCACGCGGACACGATGCGACCCATCTCGCTGACCTCGGCCTCTCCGGTGCCTTCGCGGCGCTGGCCCTTCTCCCTCCCTCCGCCGCTGTCGGCAAGACCGACGCCAGTCAGCGACAGACCTCGCGGCGGTGGCCGATCGTGACGATCAGGACCACGAGCGCTCTGTCGTCCGCCTCGTAGAGGACCCGGTGGTCGCCGACCCGGATCCGGTAGAGCACCGCGGCGTGCGCCTGCAGCCGCTTGACGCCGCGCGGTCTGGGGTCCTCCGCCAGGCGATCGACCCTGGCCGCGATGCGCGCGCGGGTCCGCTGGTCGAGGCTGCGCAGCTGCCGCTGGGCAGGGCGGGTGATTTCGATCCTGAAGGCCATCCGCCGTCAGAGGCCGAGGTCCCTCTTGGCCTCGTCCCACGGGACCGTGCCGTGCTTTCGGGCGTCGGCCAAGGCTGCCTCGGCCGCACGGACGTCCTCCTCGTCCTCGAGCCTCTCGAGCAGCTCGAGGTCCTCGATCGGCACCATCGCCGCGACATTCCTGCCATGCCGGCTGACGCGGACCCGCTCGCCCCGGTAGGCGACCCGGTTGAGGATCTCGGCGAAGATCTCCCGCGCCTTCGTGGCCTTGATGCTCTCCATCGTCTGTCGCCCTCCCTGTACAGAATATCCACTCCGCTCAGGTCAGGCGCCACCGCCGCCCGGCGCTCCCTCTCCACCCGAGTGTCCTCGGCCGGGCTCGCCCGCCCTTCCGCGCGGTCCATGCCGCGCCTCCACCAGCGCCGCCGCCAAGCCCACCACGCCGCCCCGACCCGCCGCAGGGAACCGCCCGAACGGACCGCGGGCCTCCAGGCCCGCACCTGCTCCGCCGCGGTACCGCCCTGGACCGACGAGCGTCAAGGACGAAGGCCACGTGCGACCGAGCCCCACGCTCTGCCTCGTCCCACCCGCAGGGGCATCGGCCGCAACCGTGCGCGCTGCACGTCAACCAGTTGGACGCCGGACGCGAACGAGTGCGCCCACGAGATCGACCCCTCGAACCGCGGCATCGACCCTGGCGGCCAGCCGTCGACAGTCCGGGTCGACCGAGCACACCACGATCCCCGCGTGCTTGCCGCCCGTCGTCTCGTGAAGCTCCACGAAGTGCCTCTGGTTCAGAGTGACCACCGCTCTCCCTGCGGACCTCGCGACGTAGAGGACCTCGGTGTCGTCGACACCGTTACCCGCCATCTCGGTCTCGACGAGCGACTGGACGTCATGGCCCAGGCGCCGGAGCTCGTCGACAGCTGGCATCGGGAAGTTCTCGTCGGCGAGAAGGAGGGCCACCCCTATGACTCCTCATTGGCGGCGATGTCCTGATCCACCTCGGCTCGGTGGGCTCGCGCGTATCCCCATGCGTTGGCGAGGTCCTGAGCGCTCAGGGTCGGGTACGAGCGCAGCAGATCCGCCTCCGACGCGCCCATCCGCCGTGCCTGAACGAGGACCCACACGGGAACCCGACTCCGTACGATTCTGGCCTCACCACCACAAACCGTGGGTGTGCTCTCCACTCCTGGAAATGCCTCTCCCAGGTCGCGAGCGACCCACTGCAGGACGATGGCCTTCTCGGCAGGCCGAAGCCGCCCGAGAAGCTCTCCGATCTGCTCCAAGTCTGCGCTCACGGCTCACCTCTCACCCCGGCGCGTGCCGCGCCTCTTCCACGAAGGTAGTCCCTGCCCTGGCATCGGTCAACTCCTTCCGGCGGCGAGGGATCTTCCCGCTCAAGCGGTCTTCCTCCTCTCGGCGTCCCCTGTGGTGGACCCAACGGGCGCCCCTGGCGCTCCCCCAGCCCGCCATCCCGAGGAGCTGCACCCGACCAACGTCCCCCGGGAACCGCCCCTACGGACCGCGGGTCTCCAGACCCGCACCTGCTGCGCCGCGGTGCCGCATGCGCGTCTGGAGACGCGCGGTCCGTGCCGCGCCTCTACCACCGCCACCGCCCCGCCCACCTCGCCGCCCCGACCCGCCGCGGGAACCGTCCGAACGGACCGCGGGCCTCCAGGCCCGCACCCCGGCCATCGCGGCGGACCACGCCCGCTCGCCCGCCGCCCCGCACCCCTGCCCCAGAACGACGCGAGGGGCGAAGGGATCGCCCCCTCGCCCCTCGGTGTGGCGGGCGCCGGCGCCGCGGTCGACCAGGCCCCCCTACGTCGCCCCTCCTCGCCAGTCGTCGGCCGACGGCAGCTGCACCTCGCCCTCCCCGGGCTCGCCGGCCGCCCGCGCCAGCGCCGCGGCTCGCACCGCCTCCCGCCGCGCCTCCACCTCGGCCGCCACCGCCCGCGCCCAGCCGAGCCGCCGCACCGCCACGATCGCCGCCAGCTCGAACGCCGCCAGCGCCAGCCCGAACCCGGCGTTCTTGGTCACGAGCACCACCAGCGCCAGGACGCAGGTGACCGCCACCAGGGCGTACACCGTCTTCACGACCGCCTGCCGTCGCCGCTGCGCCGCCTGCAGCAGGTGGTGGAGGTGGCTGCGGTCGGCCTTGAACATCCCCTTGACGCGCTCCTTGATCGGGCTGCCGGGCCGCCGCGCGAAACGCCCGGCCATCACCAGCAGGGTGTCCATGACCGGCACGCCGAGGGCCAGGATCGGCACCAGGATCACGAACGCGCCGGTCGCCTTGCCGGCGGTGTGGACGCTGACCGCGGCGAGCAGGAAGCCCAGCGTCAGCGACCCCGAGTCGCCCATGAAGATCCTCGCCGACGCCCAGTTGTAGCGCAGGAACCCGAGGCGCGCGCCGACGATCGCCGCCATCAGCAGAACCGAGAAGATGTTGGCCCGCACCAGGCTCACCGCCAGGAAGCTGGCGGCGATGATCCCGACCACCCCGGCGGCGAGGCCGTCGAGCCCGTCGACCAGGTTGATGGCGTTGGTCACGCCCACGA
>CAYTJW010000511.1:0-4626 GCA_964438135.1 uncultured Thermoanaerobaculia bacterium | reverse complement strand
GGCGGCGGGCTGCTCCGAGCGCAGGCGCCAGGCGCCGAGGGGAGGGGAGAGGGGACGCTCGGCGCGGGTCAGCGGCTGGCCCGCGGCGGGGGCCGACCCCCACTGCGCCAGGCTCCGGCCCCGTTCGTCGAGCAGGACGATCGCGCCGGCGCCGGCCGCCGCCTCGCCGGCCGCGACCTCGGTGACCACGTCGGCGAGCAGGCGGGCCATGGACAGCTCGGCCCCGACCAGCTCGCCGTCGGCCAGCCGCCGCCAGAACAGGAGGCGCAGGCCGGTGTCCCAGTGCCAGGCGAGGAGGCCGTGGTCGGGCGGGGGCGAGCCCTGCTCGGCCGGGGCGGCACGGCCGACCCCACCGTCGGCGAGCAGGGCGCGGGTGCGGAGGAGGAAGTCGAGCTCGGCGCGGGACAGGTCGCCGGACAGGGGCGGGAACCGCAGGTGGCCGTCGGCGGCCTGGACGAAGAGCTGGGTCACGTCGGGGGTGGTGCGGACCAGCTGGCGCAGGGCCTGCGGCCGCCGGTCGAGGTCGGCGGTGAGGGCCAGGAGCTGCCGGCTGCGCCGCTCGAGCAGGCGCTGCACCTGGGCGTCGACGTCGCCGAGACGGGCCTCGAGCAGGACGACCAGCCGGCGCTCGAGCAGCTGTCGCTCGCGCTCTTCCAGCTTCAGGCCGAGCCAGGCGAGGAGCGCGAGCGGCAGCGCCACGATCGCCACCAGGGCCAGGACCAGGGGTCGTCGCACGGCTCGAGACCCTACCACGCCCGCTGCTGCTGGATCATGTTCTGCTGGTCGAGCATCTGCTTGCGGGCCTTCTCCCACTCCTCGGGGGACAGCTTGCTGGCGTCGGCCTGGTTGGCCCTGGCCAGCTCCTGGAGACGCTCGGAGCCGAGCTCCTGCGCGTTCTGGCTGACGAAGGCGGCGTTGTCGAGCAGCAGCCGCTGTGCCGCCTCGATCCGGCCCTCGTCGCGCAGGGCGATGGCGCGAGCGCTCTGCTCGGCCGCCACCTGCTCCACCACCGCCACCATGACCTCGGGGTTGGCGGCCGCGAGGCGGGCCTCGTCGGCCCCGGCGTAGCGGACCGTGGCCCGCCCAACCAGCCGCTCGCGGGTGGCGCGCGCCAGGTCGGCGTAGGTGACCTCGACCGCGGCCACGTCGCGCGACTCGCCGGCGCGGCCCGCCGCCGTCTCGACCTCGAGCAGGACGTACTTCTCCTGCTCGGCGTAGACCTGGCTCAGCACCAGGGTGACGACGCTGCCGGCGATCTCGGCCTCGCGGCCGAGCACTCGCACCGGGCGCACGCCGGGGCCGCACTCGATCCGCACCACCACCTCCTGGGCCACCGCCGACAGCACGTCGCCGAGCTCGAGGTCGAACACCCGCGCCAGGTCGCGGGCGTTCTCGACGAAGGCGTGGCTGCCGTCGGCGGCTGAGGCCAGGCGGGCCATGAGGTCCTCGTTGTAGCCGAGGCCGAGGCCGACGGTGGTGACCGAGATGCCCTCCTTCTTGAGCGAGGCGCCGAGGTCGGCCAGCTCGCCGGGGCTGTCCGGGCCGACGTTGGCGAGGCCGTCGGAGAGCAGGACGACGCGGTTGACGCGGCTCGAGTCCGCGAACTTCCGCACCTCGACCGCGCCCTGGCAGACGCCGGCGAAGAGGGCGGTCGAGTCGCCGGCCTCGAGGCGGGAGATGGCGCGGCGGATCGACTCCCGGTCGGCGACCCGGGTCGCCGGCAGCAGCACCTGGACGGTGTCGTCGTAGGCGACCACGGCGACGATGTCGCGGTCGGACAGGCGGTCGACGGCGGCGATGGCCGCCGCCTTGGCGTGGGCCAGCTTGTCGCCCTGCATCGACCCTGACCGGTCGAGGACGATGGCCAGGTTGACCGGCGCCCGCTCCCCGTCGGCGCCGCGCGCGCCGCGCAGGGAGACCTTGAGGTACGTGGTCTGGCTCGAGTCGGCGGCCAGCACCGGCCGCGCCGGTCGCACCTCCAGGGCGACCCGGGGCGAGCTCCGAGCCGGCGCCGCGGCGAGCGCCAGCAGGGTGAGGGCGACGGCGAGGGGGTGATGGGTGGTCATGGGGTCCTCCCTTCCATCCTCACTCCAGCAGGACGCCCCGCGCCAGTGGTGCGCGGCCTGCAAGGGGGTTGTAAGGGATGTGTCAGCCGGCGCCGTGGCCCCGAGCCGACCGGACGTGGACGTGGTCCAGGTCGAGGTCCAGGTCCAGGAACGGCCAGTGCCGAGCCTGGGCGGGCGGGGGAGCTGAGAGCTGACCGCTGAGAGCTGACAGCTCTCCGCTCCCCCGTCTCCGCCACCGGTCTCACACCCTCCCGCGCAGGCTGAGGGTGACGCCGCGGCCCGGCTCGTGGACCGCCTTCTCGTCGGCCGAGGCGTAGTAGGCGGTGTCGAGCAGGTTGCGGCCGAGGAGCTGGAGCTCGAGGGCCGGGCTGACACGGTAGCCGATGCCGGCGTCGAAGACGACGTAGCCGGGCACGACCTTCTCGCTCGGCCCCGGCTCGTCGTCGCGGTCGTAGGCGGCGACCCGCGCCAGCCACCACCAGCGTTGGCCCGGGTCCCGCCGCAGGGTGACGATCAGCCCCAGCGGCGGCACGCCGTCGAGCGGGGCGTCGTCGTCGAGCGCCTCCCCCTCCTGCCACTGGGCGGCGACCTGGGCCAGCAGCTCCGGCCCGAAGCTGTAGGTGCCCTCGACCTCGACCCCGCGCACCTCGGCCTCGCCGCGGTTGCGGAAGAAGTAGTCGGTGCCGTCCTTGTAGCGCTCGATCAGGTCGTCGACGCGGTAGTCGTAGCCGTAGAGGGCGAGGTGCACGGGCCCGGCGGCGTACCGCAGGGCCAGGTCCCCCTGCAGGCTGGTCTCGGGCTCGAGGTCGGGGTTGCCGGTGACGAAGCCGCGCCCGGAGATGCCACGGTAGTAGCGGTCGGAGAGCAGGGGGTCGCGGAAGCCGCGGGCGACCTGGGCAGAGAGGTCGAGGGAGGCGGCCAGCGGGACGGTCGCGCCGAGGAAGCCGGACACGTCCGAGGCCGAGGTGGTCATGTCGCCGAAGTACCCCCCCTGGTTCTCCGTCCCGACCCAGTCGAAGCGCAGGCCGCCCGCCAGGTTCACCGCCCCGACCCCGGTCGAGGCGCTGGCGAAGGCGCCGAGGCCGTCCTTTCGCGCCCGCTCGATCGACTCCTCGAAGGTGACCACCGCGCCCGTGTCCTCGAAGGTGGTGCTGCGGTTGACCGCGTGCAGGCCGTAGCGCCCGGCGGCGTCGAGGCCGAGGGCGAGACGGACGTCGCCCAGGGGCCGCTCGGCCTCGAAGCGGAGGCCGTAGTCGTGGGCGAAGACGTCGGCCTCGGCCAGGGTGCGGGGCTTGCTCGAGGTGGCGAGGGTGTCGGTCGCCGTCAGCAGCCGGTACTCGTCCCAGGTGGCCGTGACGCCGAGCCGCGACCACGCGCCCGGGCCCGGCTGCTCGTAGGAGACGGTGGCGCGGTGCGAGTCCTCCTCCGGGTACCAGGTCGGCTTGGTCGTGGAGTCGGTGGCCGGCTTGCCGATGTCGCGCCCGAGGTCGGAGCGCCACAGCACGCGCAGCAGGCCGGGCCCGAGCTCGTGCTGGTAGCCGGCGCGCGCCCCCATGCTCTCCAGGCCGGACATCGGCTGCGTCCCCTCGGGGCTCTCGTAGTCGTCGGCGTTGCGGTAGCCGCCGCCGAGCAGCAGACCGCCGCCGAGCAGCTCGGTGCCGAGCTCGGCGTCCACCGCCGCGAGGTCGTCGACCGTGCCGCCGACCAGGGCGTAGCGCAGCTGGGTCGGCTCGCCCGGGCTGGGGATGCGGGTGCGCATGCGGATCAGGCCGCCGAGGGCGTCCGACCCGTAGGCGACGGAGCCCGGGCCGCGCACGACCTCCACCTCCTCGACGCTGGCCGGGTCGAGGAAGGTGGCCGACGGGCCAGCCCGTCGCTCGGCGGTGACCCGACCTTCGTCGAGCAGGATCAGGGTCCGCGCCGAGGCCAGGCTGCGCAGGGCCGGCACGGCCGTGCGGCCGGAGCCGTTGGCGCTGGCGCCGGGGATGTTCTCGAGCACGTTGGTCAGCTGCTGCGGCTCGCGCTGGGCGAGGTCGCCGCGGCCGGAGACGGTCAGGGCGCCGGCCGGCGGCAGCTCGAGGTCCGGAGCCGCGCCGAGCACGGTGACGGCGCCGGCCAGCGCGGCCTCGACGCGCAGCTCGAGCGGTGCGTCGGTGGGCAGGCTGGCGACTCGGACCGGCTGGATCAGGACCCCGTCCGGGCGGGAGACGAGCAGGTCGAAGGGGGGGGTGGGGTCGGGTGAGAGGACGAAGCGGCCGTCGGCGGCCACCACCGCCACGCCGCGGCCGCCGAGGACCTGGACGCGGGCGCCGGCGAGCGGCTGGCCGTCGGGGTCGAGCAGCCGGCCCTCGAAGGCGGCGGCCGAGTGGGGGAACAGGGTGACCAGGGCGAGCAGCAGGGTCAGGGCTCTCACGACTGTCATCGTCGGGCTCCTTTCGCTGGCCGGTCGTGCCGTGGCCGCGGCCCGCGGCGCGGGCTCACCGGGCGGCCCGGGGCAGGGCCCGGCCGGGGTGCGGGGGTCGAAGGGGAGAGCGCGCCGGCCGCCGGGCCGGCCTGGTTC
>CAYTJW010000510.1:0-4631 GCA_964438135.1 uncultured Thermoanaerobaculia bacterium | reverse complement strand
GTGGCCGCGAACGGCACCGCCGCGACGGCGTCGCCGGGCCGCACCCGCTGCAGCCCGTCGACGATCAGCCGGTCGCCGGCGGCGAGGCCGGCGCTGACCAGCCAGCGGTCGCCGATCGCCCGGCTGACCTCGAGCATCCGCTGCTCGACCGTGCCCTCGGCGCTCACCACCCAGGCGAAGGGGCGGCCGCGGGGGTCGCGGCTCACCCCCTGCTGCGGGGCGAGGATCGCCTGGTCGGTCGCGCCCTCCTCGACCACCGCCCGCACGTACATGCCGGGCAGGAGCAGGTGGTCGGGGTTGGGGAAGACCATGCGCAGGGTGATCGAGCCGGTGGTCGGGTCCACGGTCACGTCGCGGAACGCGAGCTCGCCCTGGTGCGGGTAGGGCGTGCCGTCCTCCAGCAGCAACCGGACCGCGCGGACCGTCTCCCCGTCGAGCTGGAGCTCGTTGCGGGCGGCGCTGCGCCGGAGCAGCAGCAGGTCGGCGGAGGCCTGGGTCACGTCGACGTAGATCGGGTCGAGCTGCTGGATCACCGCCAGCGGCACCGGCTGGTAGGCGGCGACGAGGGCGCCGACGGTGACGTTCGACTTGCCGATGCGACCCGAGATCGGCGCCTTGACCGGCGTGTACGAGAGGTTGATGCGCGCGCTCTCGACCGCCGCCCGCGCCGCCAGCACGTTCGCCTCGGCCTGGGCCAGGGCGGCGGCGGCGTCGTCCGCGTCCTGCTGGCCGACGGCGCGGATCGCGACCAGGCCCGCCAGGCGCTCGGCGCGCGAGCGCAGCGCCGGCAGGCCGGCCTCGGCCACCGCCAGCGCCGCCTGGGCCTGGTCGAAGACCGCCTGGTACTGGGCCGGGTCGATCTGGTACAGCAGCTGACCGGCACGGACGTCGGCGCCTTCCTCGAACCGGCGTTGCTGGATGAGGCCGTTGACCTGCGGCCGGATCTCGGCGACCAGGTAGGCCGAGGTGCGGCCGGGCAGCTCCCTGGTGACCGTCACCCGCTCGGGGGCGAGGGTCACCACCCCGACCTCCACCGGCCCCCGCGGCGGCGGCGCCGCGCCCTTCCCGCCACACCCGGCGGCCAGCGCCACCGCGGCCGACAGCAGACCCGAGCCCACACAGCGCACGAACCAACGGCCTCCGGTCATGAGCATCTCCTTGCGCGCGTCGCCGGGGTCGTCCCGGGCTCCTCCAGCTCGCCGCCGCCACGCCGCACCAGCCCGCCGAGCACCACCGCCATCATCCCCTCGAGCTCGTCGGCGGGGTCCGAGCCGGGCACCTCGACCACCCGCAGGCCGATGGCGGCGTTCAGGCAGGCGGCGAGGGCGAGGGCGACGTGGAGCGGGGTGCAGGGCGCGAGCTCGCCGCTCGCGACGCCCTCCTCGACCATGCCCTGCAGGCGGGCGACGAAGCGGGACGCCAGGTCGCGGAGGTCGAGGCGGGGGACGGCCGCGGGCGGGCCGGCGAGGATCTCCCACACCACCCGGTGCAGGTCGGCGTGCTGCCGCCGCACCTCGAAGGTGGCGCGGCAGAGGCCGCGGATGCGGTCGGCGGCGGTGCCGGCGCCGGCAGTGGCCGCCTGCTGTGCCGCCTCGAGCCGGGCCAGACCCTCCCGGACCAGGGCCAGCCACAGCCCCTCCTTGTTGCCGAAGTGGTAGTAGAGGACCGGCGCCGTCACCCCGGCCGCGCGCAGCACGTCGCGCACCGTGGTCGCGGCGTAGCCCCTGGCGCCGAACAGGCGCGCGGCCGCCTGCAGCAGCCGTTGCCGCCCGCCGGCATCGCCCACCTCCTCCTGCCTGCGCCTCGCCATGCCGTGCCCCCGTGCGGCCGAGCCTCGCGCCGCCGATTTAGCTAACGTACGCTATAGACGTCGGGCCGTCAAGCGTCGCGTCCCGCGCGCTCGGCCACGCCGGCGCGGCCGACCCCGCCATCGGGTGTATGCTCGACCTACTGGTCCTGGCGGAGACCGCCGGATCGGGAGTCACTCGAGTCGGAGGTGCCCATGTCTCGCCTGGCAGCCGCCCTCGCCGCCCTCGCCTGCCTCGCGCCCGGCCCGGCCGCGGCCGTCTCCGACCCCGCGCCCGGCCGCCCCGCCGCCGAGGCCGACGCCCCGCCTCGGGTCCCCCGCCTCAACGCCAAGAGCCTGGCCCTGGGCGTGCTCTACGACCAGACCCAGCTGCAGGCGGCGAGCGGCTGGGCCGCCCAGGACTTCGGCGCCGAATACGAGACCTTCGACTGCGAGGGGGCGGACGACTTCCCGATCGCCTCGCCGAACGGCTGGACCGTGGACCAGGTGGTCGTGGTCGGCACCTACTCCGAGGAGGGCGGGCCGGCGACGAGCGCCAACGTGGCGTTCTACGCCCACTCCCTGGAGGGGATCCCGGGCGCCGCCGAGTGCTCGACCTCGGGCCGCATCGTCTCCGACCAGGCGGGGGTCCTCACCCTGTCCCTGACCAGCCCCTGCCACCTCGGCCAGGGCCGCCACTGGCTCGGCATCCAGGTCGTCCAGAGCTACCTCGAGCGCGGCTCCTGGTGGTGGGGCGGCACCGCCAGCCAGACCGGCCACGCGGCCCGCTGGCGCAACCCCGGCGGCGGCTTCGGGACCTCCTGCCAGAGCTGGGGCACCCTCGCCACCTGCCTGGGGGCGAGCGAGGTCGACTTCCTGTTCCGGCTCTCCGGCACCGACCACGGCGGCGGCGGCGGCGGCCAGCTGCCCGGCGACGGCAGCTGGGGCACCTTCACCTGGATCGGCGCCCCGGGCGCGTACAACGCCGAGGGGGCGCTCGCCCTCACCGCCGCCACCGCCGGCACCCTCGACGTGACCGACGCGTACGTCAACGGCGACGTGTTCTCGGTCTACGACCACGGCGTCCTGGTCGGCAGCACCTCCACCCCCACCAACGTCGGCGCCGGCTACACCACCGACCCCGACGTCGCCTTCGCCGACCGGCAGTGGAGCTCCGGCAGCTTCCCCCTCGCAGCCGGCAGCCACGCCCTCACCTTCCGCACCACCGCCATCCCCCCCGGCTACCCGGACGGCGGCGCCTTCGTCCGCTGGCGGTCCTCCGGCGGCGGCACCGTCGTCCCCGGCGACGAGACCCAGGCCAGCCCGGCCGGCGCCAACGTCGGCGCCACCATCGGCTCCGCCGCCGACCGTCTCGGCAACCGGGTCATCACCTGGCGTCAGGGCGGGGGCAAGGCCGCGGCCCCGCGCGGCCTCGCCATCACCCAGGGGGACGGGGTCTACGGGCGCTACTTCGGCGCCGACGGCAGCGCCAGCGAGCCGTTCCCGGTCGACACCTCCGACCCGGAGCAGCTCACCAGCCCCGCGGTCACCTTCGACGGCGACGGCGGCTTCGTCGTCAGCTGGGAGAAGAGCGGGGGCGGGGTCTACGGGCGGGTGTTCGGCGCCGACCAACTGCCCCAGGGCGGCGCGTTCCAGCTCGACGACACCGCCGGGGCCGTGGCCGAGGCGCCCAAGGTCGCCGCCAGCGCCTCCGGTCGCTTCATCGCCGCCTGGCGACAGCAGGCCGGCAAGCAGGGGGACGGCGTCTACGGCCGCATCTTCGGCGCGGGCGGCGAGCCGTCCGGCGGCTCGACCCACGTCGACTCCGGCGGCTCGACCGAGGTCTCGCCGCCGTCGGCGGCCGCCAGCGCCGCCGGCAGCTTCCTCGTCGTCTGGCACCAGCGGGCGCCGAGCAAGACGCTGCAGGGGGGCGACGGGGTCTTCGGCCGGCTGTTCGGCCCCGGCGGCGAGCCGGCGGGGGAGCCGGTGCCGGTCAACACCGACTCCGCCGGCGACCCCATGAACCCGGTGGCGGCCTCCGACCCGGCCGGCAACAGCGTGGTGGTGTGGATGCAGAACCTCGGCACCGGGGACGGGCTCGACGTCTGGGCCCGCCGCCTCACCCCCCAGGGCCTGCCCACCGGCACCCAGTTCAGGGTCAACTCGACCGCCGGCGGCAACCAGGTCAAGCCCGCCGTGGCGGTCAACCCGGCCGGCGACTTCGCGGTCGCCTGGGAGTCCGGGCCGGTCGGCGGCAAGAGCATCGTCGCCCGCTTCTTCACCGCCGACGGCGTGCCGCTCGGACCGGACTTCGAGGTCGCCCGGCCCGAGGGCGGGGCAGCCCCCGAGGCGCCCCAGGTGACCGTCGACGGCACCGACCTGGTGACGGTCAGCTACACCAAGGCGAGCGCCAGCGGCCGCACCGTGGTCTACCGCCCCTTCGAGGTCACCACCGCCCCCTCGACCTGCGTCGCCGACGGCACCACCCTGTGCCTCGACGAGTCCCGCTTCTCGCTCCGCGTCACCTGGCGCGACTACGCCAACCGGACCGGCTCCGGCCACGCCGTGCCGATCACCAGCGACACCGGCTACTTCTGGTTCTTCTCCAGCACCAACGTCGAGCTGGTGGTCAAGGTCCTCGACGGCAACTGGCTCAACGGCCACTTCTGGGTGTACTACGGCGCCCTGTCCGACGTCGAGTACACCCTCACCGTCACCGACACCCAGACCGGGCGGACCGCCACCTACTACAACCCGGCCCACAACCTGGCCAGCGTCGCCGACACCACGGCCCTGCCGGGGTCGGCCCTCGCCCCGCGGCCGGAGGCCCCGCCCGCCGCCGCCG
>CAYTJW010000509.1:0-4636 GCA_964438135.1 uncultured Thermoanaerobaculia bacterium | reverse complement strand
GTCGCGGCGGCGGGGACCGGCGGCGGCGCCGCCGTGGCGGCGGCGAGGAACTGCACCGCCGCCGTGCCGAGGCGGAAGACCTGGCCGTCGCGCAGGGGGTGCTCGCTGACCCGCCGGTCGTCGACCCAGACGCCGTTGGCGCTGCCCAGGTCGCGCAGCACGTAACCGGTCGCGGTGCGGACGATCTCCGCGTGGTGGCGGGAGACGGTGGCGTCGGCGACCACCAGGTCGCTGTCGTCGCTCCGCCCGAGACGGACGCGGTCGCGGCCGGCGGCGAAGGCGAGCTCCCGGGCCGGCTCCCCCTCGCCCTCAGCCTCGAGCACGCGCAGGCGGAAGCCGGCCGGGGCAGCGGCGTCGGGCGGGCGGCCGGAGGGTGTGTCGACCACCTGCGTCAGTGCTCCCGGATCAGCTCCCGGTAGGGACCGGGCGTGTCCTTCATCTCGTCGTGCGTGCCCCTCTGCACGATCTTGCCGCGCTCCAGGACGACGATCTCGTCCGCGTCGCGGATGGTCGACAGGCGGTGGGCGATGATGATGCAGGTGCAGCCTCGGCGGCGGGTGGCGTCGTCGATGTGCAGCTCGGTCGGTGGGTCGAGGGCGCTGGTGGCCTCGTCGAGGATCAGGATGGTCGGGTTGCCGACCATCGCCCGCGCGATCTCCAGGCGCTGCCGCTGGCCGCCGGAGAAGTTGCCGCCGTGCTCCTGCACCTCGCTCTGGTACGTGCCGAGCCGGGTCTGGATGTCGTCGTCGATGGCGGCGTCGCGGCAGGCGGTGGTGACCGTGGTGACGGGCACGGTCGTGTCCCACATGGTGACGTTCTCCTGCACCGTGCCCCCGAACAGGAAGATGTCCTGGTCGACCACGGCCAGGGAGTTGCGGATCAGCTCGGGTGGCAGCTGCTCGCGCGGCACGCCGTCGAACAGGATCTCGCCCGACCACGGCTGGTAGAGGCCCGACACCACCCGGGCCACGGTCGACTTGCCGCTCCCGGATGCGCCGACCAGCGCCACCCGCTGCCCGGGTTGGATGGTGAGGTTGAAGCCCTCGACCAGGGGCTTCTCGAGCGGGCTGTAGCCGAACGCGACGTCGCGCAGCTCGACCCGGCCGGTCAGCTTGACCACCTCGGGGCCCACCGCCGGCTGGCGCGCCCCTTCGGCGAACTCGCGTGCCCGCTGGTACTCGACGTCCTCCGGGTACTCGAGGACGTCGTCGAGCCGGTTCATGTCGCCCTCGAGCTCCTGCAGGGTCGAGCCGAAGCTGACGAACGCGTTCAGGGGCCGGGTGAAGCTGGCCATCAGGGTCTGGTAGGCGACGAGCATGCCGATGGTGAGGTCGCCGTTCATGACCTTGAGGCTGCCGAGCAGGAGGATCAGGGCCGTGGTCAGCGAGGTGGTCAGCGGCGGCACGGCGTTGACGAGCTCGGTCAGCTCGCCGAGCTCCTGCTTCGAGCGCAGCGCCTTGGCCTGGTAGCCGGACCAGCGGGAGAAGAACTCGCCCTCGGAGCCGGAGGCCTTGAGCGTCTCGATCATGCGCAGGCCGTTCATGGCCGTGCCGAGGAGCTTGCCCTCCTCCAGCAGCAGCCGGCGGCTCGCGTCGACGCGCCGGCGGGCGACCGCCCGCACCGCGACGACGTTGGCCAGGGCGAGGACGACGCAGACCAGGGTCAGGCTGACGTCGTACATGCACATGAGGGCGGCGTAGAAGACGATCAGGACGCAGTCGAGCAAGGTCGTCGACAGCCGGCCCGCGACCACCTGCGCCACCCGGTTGTTGACCATCAGGCGCGAGCCGACCTCGCCCGCGAAACGCTGCGCGAAGTACGCCACCGGCAGGCGCAGGATGTGGCTGAAGAACGAGGCGGAGGTGGTCAGGGCGAGCTTGGTCTCGAGCCGCAGCAGGAAGTACTCCTGCAGCGCCGTCAGCGCCATGCGCAGCACGGCGAAGGTGCCCATCCAGACGAGCAGCGGCCTGATCAGGTTCTCGCGCTGCCCGACCAGGTACTCGTCGACGAAGAAGCGGGCGAACGTCGGCACGACCAGCCCGGGCACGACCAGGAACAGGCCGCACCAGACGACGAAGGCGAGGGCGGCCTCGTTGCCTCCGAGCCTCCGGCGGAGCGCCGCCAGCATGCTCCGGCTCGAGCCCCCCTTCTGGAAGGCGGCGCTCGGCTCGAAGGTCAGGACCACGCCCGAGAACGAGCCGTCGAGCTCCTCGAGAGTCACCACCCGCGGGCCGGTGGCCGGGTCGTTCAGGCACACCTTGCCGCCGGCGAAGCCCTCGAGGACCAGGAAGTGGTTGAAGTTCCAGTGCAGGATCGCCGGCAGGGAGATGCCGTACAGCTTCTCGACCTGGTCGTGCTTGAAGCCCTTGGCGGTCAGGCCGTACTTGCGCGCCGCCTTGAGCACGTTGTTGGCCTTGCTGCCGTCGCGCGACACGCCGCACTCGATGCGCAGCTCCTCGAGCGGCACGATGCGACCGAAGTGGGCGAGGACCATGGCCAGCGCCGCGGCGCCGCACTCGACGGCCTCCATCTGCAGGATGGTCGGCGTCCGGACCCGGCGGTTGGGCGGGCGTGGCAGCTTGCGGGGCTGCTCGGCGGGCTGCTCGGCGGGTCGCGCGCTCATCCGGGGTCGCCCCCTAGCTCGACACGCCGACGGTCTTGCGCAGCAGTGGGATGACGTAGGAGATCGGCCGCTTCCGCTCGACCGCCACGGTCGCCGCGCAGGGGGTGCCGCTGAACACGGGGTGGGGCGGGCCGACCGACGAGGACCACTTGAAGCCGCTCGGGGTGGCAACGTCCTCGAGCAGGTCGACCGCCACCTCGATCGGCGCGCTGGTGCCGGTCAGGCTCTCCACCAGCTTCTCGTTGCGCAGCACCCGCAGCAGGCCCTCGGCGCTCATGGGGTAGTCGGACACGGCCTTGACCTTGCCGCGGATGAAGCCGTACTCCTCGGCCTTGACCGTCGACGGCGAGATCAGCACCTCCATCCCCGGCCGGACCTTCTTGCCGTCCTCGGCCGGGATGTAAATGACCGCCTCGATCGGGGCGTCGAACGACTCCAGCGTCAGCAGGCGGAGGCCCGGACCGACGATGTCGCCCTCGCTGGCGGTCAGCTCGATGACCCGCCCGTCGTACTCGCTGAGCACCTCGGTCGACGTCTCGAGCTGGTTCTCCAGCTCCTTGATCTCGCGCCGGGTCTCGGCGATGCGGATGTCGCGGCTGCCGGTGGAGTCGCCCATGGCGGCGATGCGGGTGTCGATGCCGGTGATCTCCTGGCGGGTGGCGAGCACCCGGCTCTGCGGGATGAGGCCGCGGTCGGCGGCCTCCTGCTGCTGGCGCGCCCGCTCCTCGAGCTCCCTCTTCTGCCGCTGCAGCTGGCCGCGGATGAGGTCCTGGGCGACGTTCTGGCGGCCAGCCTGACCCTGCAGCTCGGCCAGCAGCTCGCGCGTGTTCTGCAGCCGCAGCAGCAGGTCGGGCTGGGCGAGCTGGGCCACCGCCTCGCCGGCCGTGACGTTGTCGCCGGGCGCGACCAGGATCCGGGCCAGCTGGCCGCGGGACGCCGCCACCACCGGCAGGACGTTCTTGCCCCGCATCAGGATGCCGTTGCCGCTGACCCTGATGGCGATGGAGCCGACCACGCTCCAGGCGACGATGCCGAGGATCGCCACCGCCGTCGCGGCCAGCGCCAGCCAGCCCAGCGGCGACGTCACCCGCATCATCACGTCGAGGCGCTCGGGCGAGGACAGCTTCTCCAGCGCGGTCTTGCGGAAGAGGTTTCGTGGGTCCATCAGGCCTCCGCGCGGCCGCCGCCCCCCCCGGCCTCAGGCGCCGAGGTCGAGGCCGAAGGGGTCGATGCTCTCCACCACCACCCGACCGTCCTCGACCCTGCCCCTGACCAGCACGCCGAGCTCGTGGCGCAGCTCGGCCAGGAGCGAGGCGCAGGTCGCGCGGGCGCTGACCAGGCCGAGCAGCGCGGCGGTCTGCCGCTCCTCGGTGAGGAGGACGTCGATCGTGGTCGACTGGCCGAGGCGGTAGCGCTCGACCTCGCTGTCGAGCGCCTGGCGGTAGAAGTCGACCGCGACCTGGCGCCGCTCGACCTCGGACGCCGCCTGCGCGAGCGAGCCGAGGAGCTCCTGGGTGGTGGCCGTGATGACCCGCTCGAGGTCGCGGGTCTGGATCGAGCTCTGCAGGCGCGAGGCCTCGGCCTGCTCCAACCGGCCGAGGGCGGATCGGTTCGCCAGCGGCCACTCGACGTCGAGGACGACCCGCGCGCTGGGCCCGGCCATGCTGCCGAACAGGGCCTTGTGCAGCCCCTCGACGAGGTCGCCGGGGTCGGTCATCGAGCCGCCCTCGTGGAGGCCGGAGTAGCCCACCTGGATGGACAGGTCGAAGGTGCGCTTGAGGTCAGCCCGGGCGGCATCGGCCAGGATGTCGGCGGCCTCCTCGAGGGAGCGGGCCGCGTCGAGGTCGTGGCGGTTCCCCCGCGCCACCGAGGCCAGACGCGCCGGCTCGAGCCCGGCCAGGGCGGCGGCGTCCGGCACGGGCGGGAAGCCGTCCCGGGCGAGGGGGGCGTCCTCGGCGCGCGCCACCTCCAGGCCGAGCGCCTCGCGGATCTCGCGGCGGGCGGCGTCCGCGA
>CAYTJW010000508.1:0-4643 GCA_964438135.1 uncultured Thermoanaerobaculia bacterium | reverse complement strand
GCCGTCTGCTCGAGCCGCTGCTCGCCCGGCTGGCGCCGGGCGCGACCGGCCCCGCCACCGCCGTCGACGTGGTGCCGGTGTTCCGCCGCGACGACTCCCTGTCGCCGCCGTTGTACGTCCGCACCGAGCACCACTGGACGCCCACCGGCGAGCGCTTCGCGGCCGTCAAGGGACCGCGCGCCTACCGCGTCTTCTGCCTCGGCGGCTCGGCGGCCATGGGCTGGCCACACCACCCCGACGCCGCCTACCCGCGCTTCCTCGAGGCCAAGCTGCGCCGCCTGCTGCCGTCGTTCGCGGTCGAGGTCGTCAACGTCGCCGGCAACACCTACGGCAGCCACCGGGTGCGGGTGGTGCTGGAGGAGGTGCTCGGCTACCAGCCCGACCTGGTGCTGCTGTGGACCGGCAACAACGAGCTCGTCGAGCAGGTGGTGCGGCAACCGCGGGGCCGCCCGTCCCCGCTCGCGGCCTGGCGCCTCGCCCGCCGCGCCTGGCCCGGCGCGGCCCGCTTCGGCAACGTCTTCTCGGTGCGGGACTACGGGCCGGACAGCGTGGTCTCGAACCGGCTCCGCAGCGCCTTCGGCCAGCCCTCGGAGCTGCGCACCGACGGCCGGCGCTTCCGCCAGGTGGTCGACCGCTTCGACCGCAACCTGGCGGCGATGGTCTCCTCCTGCGCTCGCCGCGGCGTGCCGCTGGTGCTGCTCACCGCCCCGGTCAACCTCAAGGACTGGCGGCCCTGCACCTCGTTCCACCGCCGCGACCTCACCGCCGCCGAGAAGGCGGGGTGGCAGCGGGCCTTCCGCGACGGCGTCCTGGCGCGCGAGGCGGGCCGCGACCAGGAGGCGGCGGCGGCCCTGGCGGGGGCGGCCGCGCTCGACCCGGTCCACGCCGAGACCCACTACGAGCTCGGCCTCGCCCTCCGCCGCCTGGGCCGCACCGCCGAGGCGCGGGCGGCGTTCGAGCGCGCCCTGACCTTCGACGGCCTGCCGGTGCGGTCGCTCTTCAACCCGACCCTGCGCCGGGTGGCCGCGGCGCGCGGCCTGCCGCTGGTCGACCTCGACCGGGGCTTCGCCAGCGTCAGCGCCGACGGCATGCTCGGCTTCGAGCTCCTGGTCGACTACGTCCACCCGACGGTCCGGGCCAACGCCCTCGCCGCCCACCAGGTGGCGGCCACCCTGGTCGAGCGCGGCCTGCTGCCGGCTCAGCCGGCGGTGCCGGTCGACTCGGTCGGCTTCCGCGTCCCGGCCGACGTCGAGGAGGAGCTGCTGACGCTGCGCGGCCTGTTCGGGCAGTACCTGTCCCTGCTCCAGCTCGACGGCCTCGACGCCCTCGCCGAGCGCACCCACCGCGAGGCGGCGGCGGTGGCGGCCGCCCAGCCGCAGCGCCAGGCGGAGCTCGCCGCCCTCCTCGAGCGGGTCGACGCCACCATGGCGGTGGTCCGCCCCTACCGCCGCCTGCTGCGGGCCGAGAAGCTCGGGCTCGTCGACCGGGAGCTCACCCCGGAGCAGGCCCGGTCGACCCGCGCCGCCTACGTCGAGATGATCCGCGCCACCGAGGCGCGGGGCATGAGCGCCGAGGAGCTCGCCCGCTACCTGCCACCCGCCGCCGACTGACGCCAGGAGGCGCGGCGAACCCGAGTCGCCGCCCGCAGCGGCGGGCCGGCCCGGAGGCCGGGGCTGACGGGGGCGGAGCCTGCGGCCCGGGGGTTCCGGCTCACCCCTTCACGAAGGGGTTGGAGCGCCTCTCCTCGCCGACGGTCGTGTCGGGGCCGTGGCCGCACACCACCCGGGTCTCCCCGGCCAGGGAGTAGAGCTGCTCGCGAATGGAGCGCTCGAGGAGCGGGAACGAGCCGCCCCACAGGTCGGTGCGACCGATCGAGCCCGCGAACAGCACGTCGCCGACCACCGCCAGCGGCTCGGGGCCGCCGTGGACGACGAACGACACGCCGCCGGGCGAGTGGCCCGGGGTGTGCCGCACCTCCAGGCTCAGGGCGCCGAGCGCCAGCCGCTGGCCGTGCTCGAGGGCCAGGTCCGGCTCGGGCGGGGGGCTCGCCTCGAGGCCGAACATCGCCCCCTGCAGGGGCAGCATCCGGTACAGCTCGAGCTCGGCCGGGTGCAGCCCGACCGGCACCGGCCGGCCGAGCAGGCGGACCAGGTCGGCCGTGCCCGCGGCGTGGTCGACGTGGCCGTGGGTGTGCAGCACCATCGCCAGCTCGAGCCCACTCGCCCGCACCCGCTCGAGGATCAGCCCCGCCTCGCCGCCGGGGTCGACCACCGCCAGCACCCCGGCCGCGGGGTCGCCCAGGAGCACGCAGTTGGCCTGGAGGGGGCCGACCGGGAAGACGTCGAGGAACACCGCGCTCTCCTTTCGAGGGCTGTCAGCTGTCAGCTTTCGGCTGTCAGCTTCCTCACCCCTCGCCGACAGGCCTGGGCGACCGTCCGGGCGAAGGGGGGCGGCCGACAGCTGACCGCTCCTACGCGAACGCCCGCTCCACCAGCAGGCCGATCAGCCGGCGCAGCTTGCCCGCTGCCCGCTGGCCCTCCGCGAGCACCTCCTCGTGGCTCAGCGGCCGCGCCACCAGCCCGGCCGCCGGGTTGGCGACCAGCGACAGCACCAGCACCCTGAGGCCCATGTGCCGGGCGGCGATGACCTCGGCCACGGTCGACATGCCGACCGCCGTCCCGCCCAGGGTGCGGAGCATGCGGATCTCGGCCGGCGTCTCGAAGGAGGGGCCGAGGAGGCCGACGTAGACCCCCTCGCGGGCGACGAAGCCGACCTCGGCCGCGGCGGCGAGGGCGAGGCGGCGGAGGTCCGGGTCGTAGGCCTCGGACATGTCCGGGAACTGCGGCCCGAAGGCCCGCCCCCACTCGCCCACCAGCGGGTTCGCGGCCTGCAGGTTGAGGTGGTCGGACACCACCACCACCCCGCCGGGGGGGATCTCGGGGTCGAGCCCGCCGCTGGCGTTGGTGGCGATCATCGCCTCGGCGCCGAGCAGCGCCGCCAGCCGCACCGGCGCCACCACCTCCGCAGGCTGGTAGCCCTGGTAGAGGTGGAGGCGGCCGTTCATCACCAGCAGGGTCTCCTCGGCCCGCCGCCACAGGGTCAGGGTGTGGCGGTGCCCCTCGAGGTGGTGGAGCTCGAGCGGCAGCACCTGGTCGAGCGGCAGCTCCTCGCCCGCCTCGAAGCCGGGCACCTCCAGGGAGAGCCCGGAGCCGGCGACCATGAGGGCGCGCACCCGGCCGGGTCGGTGGCGCTGCCGGAAGTCCTCGGCCGCGGCGCGGAGGGTGTCGGGAGTCAGTGGGTTGCTCATGGCCCGAATCTAGCACACCCCCCGCGAATCGCCCTCGTCCGGCTGCGCGGCGGGCGACAGGGGAGGCCGCCGCCCCACCTCCACCTGGACCTCGACCTGGACCTCGACCTCGACCGCGGCCACGCCCCGCTGAGCGGGTCGCCCCAGGCGGCGGGCCTCGGGGCGGACACGGCCGCACCCGGTCCAGGTCCACGTCGAGGTTGAGGTCGAGGTCCAGGTTGTCGGGCCTCCCGCGGCGCTCGCGTCCGTCGGCTCGACCTCCTTCCCCACCCCTCCTGCTGACAGCCCCCGGTCCTCTCTGCTACCGTCCCTGTCCCGATGGGGCACGTCCGCCTGCGGTCGCTCCGGCTGGCCGGGTTCAAGTCCTTCCCGGACGCGGTGGAGCTGCAGTTCCCGGGCGACGTGGCCGCCATCCTCGGCCCCAACGGCTGCGGCAAGTCCAACCTGGTCGACGCCATGCTGTGGGTGTTGGGGGAGCAGAGCACGACCACGCTGCGCCTCAAGGCGATGGGCGAGGTGGTGTTCTCCGGCACCGCCAGCCGGCCGGCGGCCGGCGTGGCCGAGGTCACCCTGCTCCTCGAGAGCGACGACGGCCGCTGGGCGGAGACCGGCGGGGTCCTCGAGCTCAGCCGGCGGGTCTACCGCAGCGGCCCGTCCGAGTACCGCCTCAACGGCCGCCAGGTCCGGCTGCGCGACCTCGCCGACGAGCTGCTGCAGGTCGGCCTCGGCACCCGCGACTACGCCATCATCGAGCAGGGCCGGGTCGGCCAGGTGCTGTCGGCGCGCCCCAACGACCGCCGCGCCCTGCTCGAGGAGGCGGCCGGCATCAGCCGCTACCGCGCCCGCCGCCACGAGGCCGAGCTCAAGCTCGAGCACACCAGCGCCAACTTGCAGCGGCTCGAGGACGTGGTCGCCGAGGTCGAGCGCTCGCTGCGCCAGCTCAAGCGCCAGGCCCGCCAGGCCGAGCAGTACCAGGGCCTGGAGGCCGAGCTGAAGGAGAGGCTGCGCCGCCTCCACGCCCTCGACGCCCGCCGTCTCCAGGGCCAGCGCGCCGACCTCGCCCGCCACCGCGCCCAGGCCCAGAACGAGGTGGCCGCGGCCGCCTCGGCCCTGGCCGGTTGCGAGGCCGACCTGCTCGAGGCGCGCGCCGGCGAGGACCGGGCCCGGGCCGAGGTGGAGAGGGCCCGGAGCGAGGTGGCCGAGCTGCAGGCGTCGCGCGAGCGGCTGGAGGCCTTCCTGGAGCGCTCCGCCGACCTCGTCGACCGCCTCCGCACCGGCCTGGAGCGGTCGCGGGCCGAGGAGAGCTCGCTCGCCGCCTGCCGCGCCGGGCTCGACC
>CAYTJW010000507.1:0-4644 GCA_964438135.1 uncultured Thermoanaerobaculia bacterium | reverse complement strand
CAGCGCAGCCCGGCCTCGAGGGCGACCTGAGCGAGGTGTCGCTGGCCGCCGTCCTGCACCGCCTGGCCAGCCAGGAGGCGATCGGCCGCCTCGACCTGGCGCGGGACCCGGTCCACAAGTCGCTCTTCCTCCGGGACGGCGACCCGTTCTTCGTCACCTCCAACGTCGAGAGCGAGCTGTTCGGCGAGCACCTGGTCGCCCGCGGCCTCATCAGTCGGGCCGAGCACGCCCGCGCCGTCGAGCTCTCCGCCGCCCGTCACCTGCGCCTCACCGAGGCCCTCCTCGCCCTCGACATCCTGCCGCCACACCAGCTCTTCCGCTGTCTCGCCGAGCAGTCCCGGGAGCGCATCCTCGAGCTCTTCACCTGGACCTCCGGGCGCTTCGCGTTCTTCCCCGACCAGGAGCCGCCACCGGGCATGCCGCTCGGCCTGCGCACCTACGCCCTGCTGCGCGAGGGGGTGCGGGGCTTCGTGCCGCTGGCGCAGGTCCACCGCCGGGTCGACCCGCTCCGGCCACGGCCGCTCGCCCCGCCGGGGCGGCCGCCCAGCGGCCTGCAGCTGTCGGGCCGCGAGCAGCGCGTGCTGCGCATGCTCGAGGCGGAGCCGGACCTGACCGTCGACGAGCTGGTCCGCCGCGAGCGCGACGAGGACCAGGTCCTGCGCCTGGTCTACCTGCTGGCCGAGACCGGCGTCCTGCGGGCGAGGTAGCTCCCGGTCCCCGTCCACGACGACGTCCACGTCCAGGTCCACGCCCACGAGCGGTTCGGCGGTGGTTCGGGGTGGGCGGGGGAGCTGACAGCTGTGCGAAACTCGTCCCATGACGACTCCCGCCCCGCGCCGCACGCTGTACGTGGTCGACGGACCCAACATGGCCTTCCGCGCCTTCTTCGCCATCGGCGGCATGACCACCTCGCGCGGCCTGCCGACCAACGCCCTGTACGGGTTCGCCAACATGCTGCTGAAGCTCGTCCGCGAGCTCCGGCCCGACTACCTGGCGGTTGCCTGGGACCCGCCCGGCGGCTCGTTCCGCGACCAGCTCTTCCCGGCCTACAAGGGCACCCGACCCGACGCGCCCGACGCCCTGCGCGCCCAGCTGCCCCACTTCCAGCGCCTGGCCGAGGCCCTCGCCGTGCCCTTCCTCTGCATCCCCGGCTTCGAGGCCGACGACGTCATGGGCACCCTGGCGCGGCGCCACGAGGGCGAGCTGGACGTGGTCCTGGTCACCTCGGACAAGGACCTCATGCAGCTGGTGTCGGACCACGTCAGCCTGCTCGACACCATGAAGGACCGGCGCACCGGCCGGCCCGAGGTGGAGGAGAAGTTCGGCTGCGGCCCGGAGCTGGTGCCGGACGCGCTCGGCATCTGGGGCGACAGCTCGGACAACATCCCCGGCGTCAAGGGGATCGGCGAGAAGGGGGTGCGCGCGCTGCTGGCCCGCTTCCGCGGCCTCGACGACCTCTACGCCCGGCTGGACGAGGTCACCCCGCCGTCGCTCCGGTCCAGGCTCGAGGAAGGCCGCGAGTCGGCCTTCCTGTCGCGGACCCTGGCCACGATCCGCACCGACGCCCCGGTCGGGGTCGACCTCGACGGGCTCGCCCTCCGCTTCCCGCCGCCCGCGGCGCGGGCCCGGGCGCTGCTGCAGGAGCTGGAGTTCCGCGGCCTGCTGCGCGAGCTCGGCGGCGAGATGGCGACCGTCGACCGCAGCCGCTACCGCCTGGTCACCACCGCGGCGGAGCTGGCGGAGCTGCGCGCCGCCCTCGCCGCCGCGCCCCGCTTCGCCCTCGACACCGAGACCACCTCCCTCGACCCCCTCACCGCCCGCCTGGTGGGCCTGTCCTTCTGCGCCGACGACGCGGTGGCGTGGTACGTACCGGTCGGCCACAGCCCGCTGCTGGCCCCGGAGCAGCTGCCCTGGGAGCAGGTGCGGGCCGCCCTCGGCCCGCTGCTCGAGGACCCGGCCCGGCCGAAGCTCGGCCAGAACCTGAAGTTCGACCTGCGCGTGCTGCGCTCCTCGGGGGTCGAGCTGGCCGGCATCGCCGGCGACACCCTGCTCGCGGACTACCTCCTGGCCCCCGACCGTCGCTCCCACTCCCTGTCCGACCTGGCCCTGGTCCACCTCGAGCACCGCATGATCGCCTACGGCGACGTCGTGCCGGCCGGCGCCACCTTCGCCGAGGTGCCGCTCGAGGCGGCGCGCGACTACTCGGCCGAGGACGCCCACGTCGCCTTCCTGCTCGAGCGCAAGCTCGAGCCGCTGCTCGGGGAGCAGGGTCTCCTCCCCCTCTACCGCGAGCTGGAGCTGCCCCTGATCCCGATCCTGGCGGCCATGGAGGACCGCGGCATCTCGCTCGACACGGCCGCCCTCGCCGCCCTCGCCGACGAGCTCAAGGCCCGCCTGGCCGAGCTCGAGCGGCGCTGCCACGAGCTGGCCGGGCGGCAGTTCGTCATCGGCTCGGTGCCGCAGCTGCGCGAGATCCTGTTCGACTCACTCGGCCTGCCGGTGGTCAAGAAGACCAAGACCGGCCCCTCGACCGACGAATCGGTGCTGTCCGAGCTGGCCCTGCAGCACCCCCTGCCGCAGGCGATCCTCGACTACCGCGAGCTCCACAAGCTCAAGAGCACCTACGTCGACACCCTGCCGGCGATGGTCAACCCCCGCACCGGCCGGGTCCACACCCACTTCTCCCAGACCACCGCCGCCACCGGCCGGCTCGCCTCCTCCGACCCCAACCTGCAGAACATCCCCGCCCGCACCGACGAGGGCCGCCGCATCCGCCAGGCCTTCGTCGCCCCGCCCGGGCGGGTCTTCCTGTCCGCGGACTACTCGCAGGTCGAGCTGCGGATCCTCGCTCACCTGGTCGGCGGCCAGGGCGGCTTCGCCCGCGCCTTCTCGAGCGGCGCCGACGTCCACGCCGAGACCGCCGCCACCCTGTTCGAGGTGCCGCTCGCGGCCGTGACGCGGGAGATGCGGTCGCTCGCCAAGGCGGTCAACTTCGGCCTCATCTACGGCCAGACCGCCTTCGGCCTGGCGCAGGTGACCCGCCTCTCGCGCAGCGAGGCCGCGGCCCACGTCGAGCGCTACAACCAGCGCTTCCCCGAGATCGCCGAGTACCGGGCCCGGACCCTGGCGACCTCGCGCGAGCGCGGCTACGTCGAGACCCTGCTCGGCCGCCGGCGGCCGGTGCCCGACCTCAGGAGCGGCAACTTCGCAGCCCGCGCCGCGGCCGAGCGCATCGCCGTCAACACGCCGGTGCAGGGGTCGGCCGCGGACCTGATCAAGAAGGCCATGATCGCGGTCGACCGCCGGCTGCGGGCGGAGCAGCCCGGCCAGGACCTGCTGTTGCAGGTGCACGACGAGCTGCTGCTGGAGGTCGACGAGGGCCGGGTGGAGGAGGTCGCCGCGCTGGTGCGCGAGGAGATGAACGGCGCCATCGAGCTCGCCGTTCCGCTCGAGGTCGGCGTCACCACCGGCCGGACCTGGGCGGAGACGCACTGACGCCGCCCTGCCGGAGGGCGCGCCGTTTCCTCCCCGCTACTCGGCCCGCGTCGGCGGTCCGGGCAGGCCGGAGAGCGCCGCCGGCGCGGCGGGCGCGAGGCCCTTGCCGGTGACCAGGTAGGTGGCGAAGCTGCCCAGCCAGTGGCCTCCCTCGTAGTGCTCGCCCGTGACCGCGTCGAGGCCGGCGCTGCGGTGGGCGGCGGCGGCGGCCGCGAGGGCCGGCCGGCGCGGGTCCTCCTCGGGCAGTGCGGCCAGGATGCCCTCCAGCATCCAGGCGCGACTGAGGTTGAGGCCGTCGAGGTGGGCCAGCTTGCCGTCGGCCCGGTCAGTGACCACGCCCACGGGCAGCCACCCCGCGCTCGGCGCCGACGGGATCTGGGGCAGGAACCGCCCAAGCCACGGGGCGTACTCCTCGGGCGGCAGGACGCGTCGCATGAGGTCCGCCTCGGCCAGGCAGGGGGAGAGGAAGTCCTCCCCCGACGGCTCCCAACCGAGCGGGCAGGCGGTGTCGGCGAGGTAGAAGCGGCGGGCGGTGGCGGCGACGAGCTCCTCCATGTCGCGGTCCCCGGCGGTCCGGGCCCAGTCCAGGACGAGGCCGAACGCGAAGGCGGTCTGGTTGTGCTCGCCGGTGCGGATCGGGTAGTGGAGCTTCGGCAGCCACTGGCGGAGCCGCTCGGCGGCTCCCCGCTCGAGAGGGGCCAGGGTCGCGGCCCAGGCTCGAGCCTGCTCGTCGGGCCAGGAGCGGAGCTCGCCCGCCAGGCAGAGCAGCCAGGCGAGGCCGTAGGGACGCTCGAACGACTCCCGACCGGCGCCGTTGAGGTAGCGCAGCTCGACCGCGATCCGCTCCGCAGTCAGGCTCTGCCCGAGCGCCGCCCGGGCGGCGGGGGCGAACCCGGCGTCCGGGTAGAGCCGGCTCAACCGGGCCAGCAGCCAGTGGCCGTGGACCGAGCTGTGCCAGTCGAAGCAGCCGAAGAAGGCCGGGGTGAGGGCGCGCGGCGGGCCGACGTCCTGGTCGGAGGAGAGGACGTGGCCGATCTTGCTCGGGTACTCCTGGTGCACACAGCCGAGGGCGAGGCCGGCGACCCGGCAGTGCTGCGGTTCCGGGAGGCGGCGGCGGAAGTGGGAGTCGTGGACGGATTGTTCAGCATC
>CAYTJW010000506.1:0-4645 GCA_964438135.1 uncultured Thermoanaerobaculia bacterium | reverse complement strand
CTACGGGCGCGAGGCCGTCGCGCGCGCCCTCGGCCTCCTCGGCCAGCCGGCGACCGTCGACTCCCTGGTCGCCCTCCTCGCCGACCGCGACCGCTACGTGCGCGAGTACGCGGCGCGGTCCCTCGGCACGGTCGGAGAGCAGCGCGCGGTCCCGGCGCTCGTCTCGGCCCTGGCCGACCGCGAGGCGCGGGTCCGCGACGCGGCCGCCGACGCCCTCCGCCGCCTGGGTGTCCCGGAGGACCAGATCCGCCGGGCCCCGGAGGCGACGGTCCCGACGCCTCCGGCAGCGGAGCGGGTCGAACCCGCGACCGCCCCGCCCGAGCCGGCCGAGACACCCGGCGAGGGGGCTCGCCCCGAGACCCCGGCCGGGGAGGTGGAGCTGAAAGCCGAAAGCTGACAGCTGAGCCTCTTGCAAAACGCCCTTCCACGGACGTCTGTGACCTTCCGTGGTGCTCCGGCGGGCGCCCTCCAGCTCCCTGTCATTCCGAGCCCGGGCTGGGCGGGCGGGCGTGCTCGGGCGAGGAATCCTTTGTGGAGAAAGAGCTTGCCACGGCGACATCGCTTCTTGCTGGCCGTCTCGCCATGGGTCCCCCGCGAGGGATCCCTCGTCGACCCTGCGGGTCTCCTCGGGATGACAGGGGTTTTGAAACAGGCTCAGCTGAAAGCTGAAAGCTGGCCTCCGCCCGCTGCCCTCACGCCTCCGGCAGCTCCCAGAACCGCCCGGCAGCGGCGCGGATGCGGGGCAGGTACGCGCTCGGCGCGCCGCGGCGCGGGAGCGGCTCGTCGAGGTGGTCGCCGGCCATCTCCGTCAGCACCCGCTCGACCGAGGCGGTGAGGGCCTCGAGGTCGTAGCCGCCCTCGAGCACCGCCACCAGACGGCCCGCGGCGTGGTCGCGAGCCACGCGCAGCAGCACCCGCGCCATCAGACCGTAGCCCTCGGTCGACACCCTCATGCCGCCGAGCGGGTCGCGCAGGTGGGCGTCGAAGCCGGCCGAGACCAGCACCAGCTGCGGCCGGTACTGCCGGCAGACCGGGTCGACGACCTGCTCGAAGAGGTACAGGTACTCGTCGTCGCCACAGCCTGCGGGCAGGGGCAGGTTGACGGTGAAGCCCGCCCCCTGGCCGCTTCCCACCTCCTCCGGGGCGCCGGTGCCGGGGTAGAACGGGTACTGGTGGGTCGACACGTACAGCAGCCCCGCGTCGTCGGCGAAGGCGTGCTGGGTGCCGTTGCCGTGGTGCACGTCCCAGTCCACCACCAGGACCCGCTCCAGCCCGTGGCGCCGGCGGGCGTGCTCGGCCGCGACGGCGACGTTGTTGAACAGGCAGAAGCCCATCGCCCGGTCGGCCTCGGCGTGGTGCCCGGGAGGGCGGACCAGCGCCAGGCCGTTGCCGACCTCGCCGGCGAGGACCGCGTCGACCAGCTCGAGCACGCCGCCGACGGCGAGCAGCGCGGTCTCGTGCGAGCGCGCCGACACCGGCGTGTCGGCGTCGAAGGCGTCGCCCGGCGTCCCGGCGGTGGCGGCCACCTGGTCGACGTGCCCGGGGCTGTGGACCAGCTCGAGGTCATCGCGGGTGGCGGCGCGCGGTGGGACCCGCTCGAGAGCCAGTCGCGAGCAGCGCTCGACGGCGGCGAGCAGGACCCCCACGCGCTGCGGCCGCTCGGGGTGGCCCGGTCCGGGCTGGTGGTCATGGTAGCGCGGGTCGAGGACGACGCCGGTGCGGAGCATGGTCCCTCCAGCGGGCTCCCACCGATCGTAGCAGAGTCCCGCCAGGGTCCCGTCGGGCCGGCCGGCCCGCGCCCGCCCGGGTCCCTGTCTCATCCGACCCCGCTTCCCGGTGGTCTGCCGCAGGCTCGGCAGCCGACACCTCGCCCGGGCCGTCCCCGGCCGCCCTTGCCCGAGGGCGCGCCGCGGCCCCCCCTGACCGAGCCGGGGGCGGGCGGAGCACGCCTCGACCCGGGTCTGCCACCGGGGTACACTGCACCCGCCCCGCCCGGAGGCGCCCATGGCCGGCCGACTCGACGACCGTTACCTCCGCCTGCTCGACGGTCAGGACCCTCTCCCGTCCTGGCTCGTGGCGCTGCTGCCCGGGGACGTCGAGCCGCCGACCGTCACCGAGGTCCTCGGCAGGCTGGAGGCGGGGCCGGTGCCCCTCGCCCACCATGAGGTGGCGGCCGAGCCGCAGACCGAGCGGTCGCGCTGGCAGCTCGACGTCGGCCTGGCCACCGACCCGCCGCGGGCGCTGCGGGTGTGGTCCGAGCGGACCGCGGTGTTCGACGACCTCCACCTCGAGTGGCGGGGCATGCGACCCGAGGACGTGGCCGCGGCCAAGGCCAGCCGCTGGTCGCTCGGCACCTCGCTGAGCTTCGGCCCCGACCCGCTGGGCGACTTCCACCTCCAGCTCCGCCTGCTCGCCGCCGTCGCCCCGCACGCGGTGGCCATGTACGACGTGCCGGCCTGTCGGCCCCACCCCGGCGCCTGGCTGCGGGAGGCCACGGCCACCGACGTCCCGCCCTCGCCGGCAGCCCTGTTCTCGATCCACGCGGTGTTCGACGAGAACCACCCCAGCCGGGGCATCTGGCTGCACACCCACGGTCTGCTCCGCTGCCGGTCGGTCGAGCTGGAGATGCTGGAGGTGCCTCGCGACGCGAGCCACCTGCTCGGCGAGCTGCTCAACTCGGTGGCGCCGATGTTCGTCGAGTGCGGCGCGCCCGACCCGGGGGTCCCCTTCCTCGCCGGCCGCGACCTGCCCCTGGTCTGGCTGCCCTGGGAGGAGGGTGTCCACCGCCTCCCGGCTGCCGCCCAGGGCGGGCCGGTCGACCGCGACCCGGCGCACTCGGCGCCGTCGGCCATCCTGTTCGCGCCGGTGCGGCGACTGCTCGGGCTGCTCGGCACCACGCTCCGCCCGCCGAGCGCCCACCTGCGCGTGCTCGAAGACAACCCCGTGCTGTACGTGTCCAACATGGAGACACGGCGCATGGCCCTGCTCGGCCGCGCCCGCCTGCCGGCCTTCCTGCGCCTGCTCGCCGGGCACGGCGGCCACGAGGGGTGGGTGTTCCTGGTCAAGCTCGGCTTCCCGGTCGACCAGCCAGAGAGCGAGACCGACCGCGAGCACCTCTGGTTCGAGGTCCACGCCGTCGGCGACGAGGGGCTCGACGCGACCCTCCTCAACCAGCCCTACGCCGTCGCCCGCCTCAGGGAAGGCCAGCGCGGCCGCCACCCGCTCGAGCTCCTCAGCGACTGGGCGATCCTGAGCCCCCACGGCCGCTTCGGCCCGGACACCGTGGTCCACCTGGAGCGGGAGCTGACCGCGACGGTGGCGCCGGCCCTGCCGGCGTGACGCCGGCCCGGGTTGGCGCGGCCGCCCACCGGTGCGCCCCGACCGAGCCTCGACCCCGCGCCGGCTCGCACGCCCGAGCCGGCTCCCCGGTCAGCCCGGGTCCCGCGCCTCGAACGGGCGGACGAAGATCTGGGTGACGAACCACATCGGCCCGCCGCCGGGAGACCGACCTCGAGCCACCCCGACACCGAGTCGGCTGACCGCCGGCTCCAGCATCGCCGCCCGGTGACCGGGGCTGCGCAGCAGCCCCTCGTGGGCGTCCACCAGCGAGGCCCCGCGCGCCAGGTTCTCGGCCGCGAAGCGGAACTCGTAGCCGGCGGCCGCCAGGCGGTCTGCGATCGAGCCGCTGGCGACCGAGACGTGCGCGATCTCGCCCGTCTCGGCCATCTCCTGACTGTAGGCGCGGGCCACGGCGTCGAGGCGCTCGTCCCGCTCGAGCGGGGGCAGCTCGAAGCGTCCCCGCTCGCGGGCGAGGAGTCGCCCGATCAGCTCCTCGGCGGCGGCGCCCGTCGAGATGCCGCTCTCGTCGGCCTTGGCCTCGCCCACCCACAGGTGCGACAGTGGCCGTCCCACCTCGACCGGGAACAGCGCCAGCACCTCGGGGCCGCGCGCGGCCTCCGCCATCACCTCCACCCACTGCCGGCCCTTCTCCTCGGCCAGCGGCACCGACGCCACCGCCCAGCCGCCGCCGAGGCCGACCGGCAGCTCGCGCGTCTGCCCCCGCGGCTGGGTGACGTGGACCCGGGCCGCGGCATAGGCGGGGTCGACCTTGAGCTGCAGCGCCAGCGCGGTGCCGGGTTCGCCCGACGAGGGCACCGGCCGCAGCTCGAAGCGGCGGGCGACAACGAACCCCACCCGGCGCCAGCCCGCCGACGCGCCGAGCTCGACCCCGACCACGCCGACGGCGGTGGCGTCGGTGCCGGCGAGCTCGGTCGCCAGCCAGTCGACGAAGTCGGCGGGGTCGTCCCCGTCCGTCGTCTGGGCGAAGACGCTGGCCGACGGGTCAGGGCAGCCGGCCCAGTGCAGGACGTGCTCCACGAACGCCGCCGGCAGGGAGGGGGCGAGGCCCGGGTCGACGTTCGCGTAGGCTGCGGCCGCCCGCTCCAGGCAGGGGTCGTGGCCGAGGGCCGGGAGGCGCCGCGCCACCAGCGCCGCCCTGCCCGACGTGCGGATCATCGACCGCAACGGGGCGGTCTTCGAGGCGATCTACGGCGACCTCACCCGGGCCTCGCGCACGGACCGCGCCCGCCGTCTGGCCGCGCTCGAAGACGCCCTCATCCGCCGTCATCCCGACCGTGTCTATCTG
>CAYTJW010000505.1:0-4647 GCA_964438135.1 uncultured Thermoanaerobaculia bacterium | reverse complement strand
ACCGTCGCCCAGCCCGGGAAGGGGCCGGGGACGAGGCGGTAGCCGCCGGGCGCGGAGGGGTCGGAGACCGCGCGGAGGTTCGGCTGGGCCTGGAGCTTGGCGAGCAGCTCGCCCCGCGGCAGGGTGTGCGCCGGCGGTCGCGACAGGTCCGGCACCGGCCACAGGCGGATCGTGCCGTCAGTTCCACCGGAGGCGACCCAGTCGCCCCGGCGCGAGATCGCCACCGCCTCGACCGACCCGGTGTGGCCGAGGAGGAGGTGGGGCTCCTCCCCGGTGGCCGGGCCGACGCGCACCACGCCGTCCTGGGAAACCGTGGCGACGACGGTGCCGCTCTCGTCGAGCGCGATTTCCTCGACGCGGTCGCCGTGGCTGGCCAGACGGCGCGCGGCGCCGGAGGACGGCTCGAAGAGGTAGGCGGCGCCGCCCGAGCCAAGGTGGTCGCGGAGCACGAACGCCAGCAGGTCGGCTGAGCTCCGCCGCACCCCCCTGACGACGTGTTGCCCCGCGTGCCCGTCGCCGGGGACCCACAGGGGACTGAAGCTGCCCGCCTCGACGTCGTGGAGCCGGATCCCGAAGCTACCGTACGAGACCAGCCCCCCGCCAGCGAGGAAGAGCACCCCCAGGATCGGCTTCCGGTCGCCGGCGTCGAGCCGCGCGACCTCGCCGCCGGTGGCGAGGTCCCAGACCCGGACGAAGGGCTCGTCGGCGTCGCCGCCCCCGGCGGCGGCGAGGCGCCCGTCGTCGCTCAGCGTCACGTGACTGACGAAACCGGCGAAGCCTGGCAGCTGCCGCACCACGCCCTCGGTCGAGACCAGCGCCCCGCCCAGGGCCGTGCTGCCCATCGCCAGGAACCTGCCGTCGGCGCTCGCCTCGAGCTCCGCGAGGTAGTCGAAGGCATGACCCCTCTCGAGCAGGACCCTGGCAGGCGGAGGCGGGTTGCCGGCCAGGGGCCAGAGGCGGAGGCTGAAGTCGAACGAGGTGGACGCGAGCCAGCTCGAGTCCGGGGCGAACGCCAGCCCCCTGACGAGGCCCCCGTGGCCGACGAGCGTCCGCGCGGCGCGCTCCTCGAGCGGCCAGATCGCCGTGCCGCTCACCCCGCTCGCCGCGACCCACGTCCCGTCCGGGTGGACGCTCACGCCGCACATCTGCGAGCTGGGCTCGCGGCGCAGGGTGACCGGCCTCGCCTCGGCCGGCCAGGTGAGGTTCCACACGCTCGCCCCGCGGCTGACGTTCGGGGTGGTGACCCAGCGGGCGCGCCGATCGCTGCGGACCCAGGTCATGCCCGCGCAGTCCACGGAGCCCTCGGGCAGCACGACGGTCCGTCCGGGCTCGGCCGAACCCTGCCCGAGCCGCCAGACCCGGAGGGTGCGGTTCCACTCGCCCGACGCCAAGCTGCAGGTGATGAGGCTCGCCCCGTCGGCGCTGAAGGTGCGGTAGCCGGGGTCCGTGCCGCCGTCGAGCCGTGCCGTCTCCTCACCGGTCGCGACCGACCACAGCCGGATCGCGCCGCTCTCGTCGCCCGCCGCGATCGCCCGGCCGTCGGGGGAGGGCTCGAGCCACCAGACCCGGGCCTCGTGGCGGGCGAGCACCCACGCCGGGGCGCCACCTGCGAGCGGCTGCAGGACGACCTCCGGGCCGACCGGGACCGCGAGCCACTGCCCCATCGGGTCGACCGCCGGCTCCGCGGCGAGTGTCAAGCGCTTGCCCACCCAGTCGACCTCGTAGGTCGGCGGGTCGCGGAACCAGGCGCTCAGGTCGAAGCGCAGCGCCCGGGGCGTCGACGAGCGCCGCAGGGGGAGGGTGTGCAGCACGGCGCTGCCCGCCCCGAGCTCGAGCACCCCGAGCTGCGGCCCGTCGCCGGGCGGGGCGAGCAGGACCGGCCGCTGCCCGCGCCTCTCGAGCTCGCCGAGCAGGGCGCCGGCCGGGAGCTCCCAGGCCCTGAGGAGGTCACGGACGGTGACCATGGCGCTGCCGTCCGATGGGAACACGAGGCTGGCCGGCTCCAAACCGTCGGCGACCCGGAACACGGAGCGCGTGCCGTCCCTCGCCCACACCCGTGCCTCGCCGAGGTCCCCGCACAGCCACCGCCCGTCGGGGCTGAACGCCAGGTAGGCTTCCCGGTCATCCGCGACGAAGGCGATCGGGCCGTGGGCCATGGCGTCCAGGGCCAGCATGCGGGCCTCGGGGCTGTCGGCCCGCTCGAGGCTGGCAATGGCGAAGGCCAGGACCGCGGTCGGGTCGGCCTCGACGCCCACCGCACGCCCCAGCGCCACCAGGCGGCTGGCGTCGGTGCGCTCGAGCGCGGCCCGGGTGCGGCGGAGCGACGTGCCGACCACGGCCAGGACGCCGGCGAGGACCAGGAACGCCGCTGCGACCGCGATCCGCCGCCGCCGCCGGCGGCGGGTCGCCAGCGCCGTCATGGCCGCGGCGAAAGCCTCCTCGAGCTCGGACAGGCCACCCGGGTAGCGCTCCCGCCACACCTGGAACTCGCGGAACGCCGTCCCGGTCCACAGCAGGTCGTCCGTCCGCCCCTTCTCCCCCCACAGCCGAGCCGCCTGGCGGAGCTGGTCGCGGAGGACGGCGCCCTCCTCGTCCTGCGCCTGCCAGCGGACCAGGCGCGGCCAGGAGCGCAGCAGCGACTCGTGGACGACCTCGACCCGGTGCTGCCACGTCCCGTCCGCGCCCTCCAGCTCGAACGAGGTCAGCAGCCGCGCGTCGACCAGGGCGGCGAGGACCTGCTCCGCCTCGGCCCGCTGCTCGGCCGGGAAGACCGAGAGCAGCTCCCCCCACTCGAGCACGCAGCGGGTCTGCTGCCCGGTGGCGAGGTTGCGGAACAGCTCCCGCACCAGCGGGACGCTGCCCTCGCCCAGCCGCTCCAGGGTCGCCTCGGCGTGCTGGGCGAGGGCGCCGGCCACCCCGCCGATCCGCTCGTACGCCGCCCGGGTGAGCAGCTTGCGCTCCCGGTCCCGCTCCTCCCACAGCCGCGACACCGCGAAGGCGAGCAGCGGCAGGGCGCCCCGCTCCCCCTCGACCGCGGCCAGCATCTCGTCGACCAGCGGGTCGTCCGAGAACGCGAAGCCGAGCCGCCGCGCCGGCTCCACCAGCGCCCGGCGCAGCGCCTCCCCCGCAGGTGGGTACAGCGGCGTGAGGCTCTCGAAGACGCCGCGCAGCGGGGCAAACGCGCCGCACCGGAGGAGGAAGTCGTCGCGCAGGGAGAGCAGGACGTGCACGCCGGGCAGCTCCGCCAGCCGCCCCAGCAGCTCGGCGAAGCGCGCCTGCACCTCCTCGCCGTTGAGGGTGAAGAGCTCCTCCGCCTGGTCGACCACGACGAGGGCGCCGTCGCACCCTTCGGCCCACCGTGCCACCAGCGCCGGCCCCACCTCCGGCCGGTGGAAGTCGATCAGCTGCTGCGTCACCTCGACGTCGCCGGCGAAGAAGGGCGCCAGGGCGCGTGCGACCCCGGCGAACGGCGCCTGCCCCGGCGTCGCCACCAGGCACCGCCAGCGCGGCGGCGCGTGCGCCACCAGGCCCGCCCGCACGAAGCTCGTCTTGCCGGCACCCGACGGCCCGATCAGCGCCAGGAGCTTGCGCTCCGGGATCTTCCGCCACAGCGCCGCCACCTCCTCCTCGCGGCCGAAGAACCGCTCCGCGTCCGCCTCGGTGAAGGACGCGAGGCCCGGGTACGGCCGCGCCTCCTCGCGCCTGCGCTCCGCCACCCGCTGCGGCGTCGACTCGAGCGCAACCTCCAGCGCGTACACCACGTCCCGGGCGGTCGAGAACCGGTCCTCCGGCCGCTTCTCCAGGCACCGTGCCACCACCCCCTGCACCGCCCGCGGCACGCTTGAGGGCAGCGGCGGCGGGTCGCGGGAGACGATCGCCGCGATCACCTCCCCGTACGAGTCGCCCGTGAATGGCCGGGTGCCGGCCAGCATCTCGTACAGCACCACCCCGAGCGCGAACAGGTCCGCCCGGTGGTCCACCGCACGGCCTCGCGCCTGCTCCGGCGCCATGTAGGCCGGGGTGCCCACCACCCGCCCCGCCTCGCTCGCGGTCGGCGCCTCGGTCATGGTCGCGCCCTCGAGACCCCCGGCCTCCACCAGCTTCGCCAGCCCGAAGTCGAGGATCTTCACCACCCCGTCGGTTGTGACGAACACGTTGTCCGGCTTGAGGTCGCGGTGGACGATCCCCCGCTCGTGCGCCGCAGAAAGGCCCCGCGCCACCTGCACCGCGAGCGAGACCGCCCGCCCCACGGTCAGGTCGCCGGCCTGGATGCGGCGGGAGAGCGGCTCCCCCTCGAGCAGCTCCTCGACCAGGTAGGGGGCCCCCTCGTGCTCGCCGACGTCGAAGATGGCGAGGATGTTGGGGTGGCAGAGGGCCGCGGTCGCCCGCGCCTCCTGCTCGAACCGCCGCAACCGGTCGCGGTCGGCAGCCCACCGCGCCGGCAGCACCTTGACCGCCACCTCGCGGCCGAGCCGGCTGTCCCGCGCCCGCCACACCTCCCCCATCCCCCCCGCGCCGATCGGCCCCAGGACCTCGTACGGCCCCAGGCGGACGCCGGCGGCCAGCGTCATCCACTCGCCCCCGCGCGCCGTGCCGTCACCGTCACGCCACCCCCGAAGGCGTAGCTCGTTCCTGCTCGGATCTGAC
>CAYTJW010000504.1:0-4655 GCA_964438135.1 uncultured Thermoanaerobaculia bacterium | reverse complement strand
CCGTCGAGCGCCACGCCGAGGTCGGCCAGGCGGCGCTCGAGCTCGCGGACCTGGGCGTCGAGCCCACCGCCCGGGTCCACCCGCGACGCCTCCAGAGCCTGCCGCACCAGCTTCACCCGCTGGCCGGCGGCGGCGAGGGCCTCGCTCGCGCCCCGCACCGCCCGCTGGACCTCCGCCAGGTGCCGGTAGAAGGTCACCGCCTGCTCCGGAGCCGCCCCGGGCAGCGAGCCCTCGCGCAACCGGGCGACCTCGAAGGTCTGCGGCCCGGCGAGCTCGGTGAGGACCCCGTCCACGCGCCTGGCGAGCGTGACGGAGTACGTCCCGGGAGCGACCAGGACCCCCGCCGGCCTGTCCCACTCGTCCTCCTCCCCGGCCGACCGCTCCCCGGTCACGGGCTCGACCAGGGGGTAGCGGAGGTCCCACGCCACCCGGTGGACCCCGGCCGTGACCGGGCCGGCGAGGCGGCGCACCACCTCGCCGCTCGCGTCACGGACAATGAGGAGGACGGCCGGCGGCTCCTCGCGCGCCTCGCGGTCGAGCTCCTCCCACCCCGGGTAGGGCGTGTCCTCGCCCTTCGCCTCGCGCGGCAACTCCTGCGCCCGGCGCTGCTCCTTGCGGCTCCGCAGCGGCTCCCTGAGGCAGTAGGTGAAGACCGCGCCGAAGGGCGGGTTGGGGGCGACGTAGTGGCTCGCCCCCTGCTCGGCCGGCCCGCTCGAGCCGAGGGTCTCGCGCTCGCGGTACCACCACGCCCGCCGCACGCCGAACAGCGTCGCCGGGCGGGCCAGGGCCTGGCCCGAGACCGCCCGCAGCGGGGCGTAGTCGTCGAGGACGAAGATGCCGCGACCGAAGGAGGCGGCCACCAGGTCGTCGTCGCGTCGCTGGACAGCGAGGTCGCGGAAGGCGATGGTCGGCACCCCCCCGGTGAGCTCGACCCAGCGGCCGCCGCCGTCAGGGCTGAAGAACAGGCCGAGCTCGGTGGCCGCGAACAGGAGGGAGGGCTGGACGTGGTCCTGGACCACCCGCCAGACCAGGTGGCGGTCGGGCAGGTCGCCGGCGATGGAGCGCCAGGTGCGGCCGCGGTCGGTGCTGCTGACCAGGTAGGGCTTGAAGTCACCCCGCTTGTGGTTGTCGAGGGCGACGTAGACGGTGTCGGCCTGGAACAGGTCCGCCTTGACGTCGTTGACGAAGGCCTCGGCCGGGACCCCGGGCAGCGAGGAGACCGGGATCGCCCGCCAGCTCGCGCCGCCGTCGCCCGAGACCTGCAGCAGCCCGTCGTCGGTCCCGGCCCACAGCAGGCCCTCCTGGAGGGGGGACTCGGCGAGCGAGGTGATGGTGCCGTAGGCGGACATGGCCTCCAGGTCCCAGGCCGAGTCGTAGCTCCACACCCGACCCATGAGCGGCTCGAGCATCCGGTCCCGGCCGCGGGTCAGGTCGCCGCTCACCGGCCGCCAGCTGTCACCGCGGTCGTCCGACCGCCACACCCGCTGGCTGGCGTAGTACAGCCGGGTCGGCGAGTGGGGGCTGATCAGGATCGGCGAGTCCCAGTTGAAGCGCTCGGGCGGGTCGCCCGGCTCGGGCTGGGGCTGGAGGTAGGTGCTCTCGCCGGTGGCGCGGTCGTGCCGCACCAGGTTCCCCTGCTGGATCTCGGCGTAGACGACGGCCGGGTTGCCCGGCTCGACCGCCGTCTGGTGGCCGTCGCCGCCCACCACCACGAACCAGTCGGAGTTGCGGATGCCGTTGACCGAGTCGGTCCGCGCCGGCCCGCCCTGGGTGGCGTTGTCCTGGGTGCCGCCGTACACGTGGTAGAAGGGCTCGGCGTCGTCCACCGCCACCTTGTAGAACTGGGTCACCGGCAGGTTGGCGACATGGCGCCAGGACCGCGCCAGGTCGAAGCTCTCGTAGAGACCGCCGTCGGTGCCCGCGAGCAGGTAGTCGGGGTCGTCCGCCCTGAACGCCAGGGCGTGGTTGTCGCAGTGCTTGTGCTCCTCACTCAGCCGCCGGAAGGTCGTGCCGCCGTCGTCGGAGACCTGGATCACCACGTCCATCAGGTAGATGCGGTCGAAGGCGTGGGGGCTCGCGTAGAGCTCCTGGTAGTAGTGGGGCCCGGTGGCGCCGCCGACCGCGTCCGCCCCCTTGGTCCAGCTCTCCCCCCGGTCGGAGGAGCGCCACACCCCTCCCTGGCGCCGGTCGAGCTCGATCGCCGCGTACAGCACGTCCGGGTCCTGGGGGGAGATGGCGAGCCCGATCTTGCCCATCGCCCCGGCGGGCAGGCCGCGCTCGAGCCGGCGCCAGGTGGCGCCACCGTCGGTGGTCTTGTGCAGGCCTGACTCCGGCCCGCCGTCCACCAGCGCCGCCACCGACCGCTGTCGCTGCCAGGTGGCCGCGACCGCCACCCTGGGGTCGCGGGGGTCGAGCACCAGGGCGGTGACCCCGGTCCACTCGCCGCCGCCGAGCACCTTCGACCACGACCCGCCGCGGTCCGTGCTGAGGTAGAGGCCGCGGTCGCCGCCCGGCGACCACAGCGGGCCCTGGCTGGCCACCCAGACCCGGCGCGAGTCACCCGGGTCGACCACGACCCTGGCGATGTGCTCGGAGCGGCTGAGGCCGACGTTCTCCCAGCTCGCGCCGCCGTCGAGGCTGCGGTAGACGCCGTCCCCGAAGCCGACGTGGCGACCGCTCACGTCCTCCCCGCTGCCGACCCAGATCACGCTCGCGTCGCGCGGGTCGACGGTCACGCAGCCCACCGAGTAGGAGCCCTCGCGGTCGAACACCGGGGTCCAGGTGGTGCCCGCGTTGACCGTCTTCCACACCCCGCCCGAGCCCACCGCCACGTACCACACGCTCGGGTCGCTGGGGTCGAGGGCGATGTCGGCAACACGGCCCGACATGAGCGCCGGACCGATCGCCCGCAGCTCGAGGCCGGCGAAGGTCTCGGCGTTCATGGCCGCGGTCTCGAGCTCGGCCTTCGGCTTCCCGGCCCAGCCCGCCGTCGCCACCACGGTCATCGCCACCAGCGCGAGCGCCACGAGACAACGGCCCATGCTCCACCTCGACCGCCCGGCCCGTACTGGCCCGGGCGCAGCCGGCATTCTACGGCTCCGAGGGGCGACGCGCACCGCCGAGCAGGGCCGCGCGCGGCGGCGCCCAGGCGCACCGACGACGCCCGCCGCGTTCGGCGGCTCCTCGGTCGGCGGGCGGCTGGCGGAGGACGCCGCGAGCACCGCTGCCGGCCCCGGCGTTTCCCTCTCGGGCGCCGGCGCTGCCGGTCACGGCGCGGTGGTGCCCCACTCGCCCGTGCCGCCGGACTCGAACCCGTCCGCGAACAGGGGCGTCTCGACCGCCACCGGGATGTGCCAGTCCTGGCCGCCGTTGTTGTCCCACAGGCCGCTGCCGTTGGTGAACACCACGTCGAGCTGGGTGGCGTCGGCCGGCACCGGCACGGTCACCCACCAGCGCTCGTCGACCGAGTCCCAGGCCATGGCCGGGTCCGGGGCGATCACCGGGTCCCAGTGGTTGAAGCCGTGGTGGAGGAGCACGCTCGCGGCCCCGTCGAGGGGGCGGCCGGCGGGGTCGTAGCGGACGGTCACGTCGTGACCGGCCAGGGGCGGGTCGGGCTCGACCGCCACCACGGTGCCGCCCGCGCCCGAGCCGTCGCCGACCCACACGTGCTGGATGGGGCTCGAGGTGACGTTGCCGCGGCCGTCGACCGCCTCGACGTAGTAGTCGAGCAGGACGCTGCGCAGGCCCACCACCTGGCGGTGGTACTCGTCGGCGATGGCCGCGGGCAGCTCGAAGAAGTCGATGGCGGGGTCCGAGTAGACGTTGCCCGCGGGGAAGTCGCGCCAGGTCATGGGCAGGTCCTGCCAGGGGCCGACCTCGGGGCCGCCGGCGTAGGTCTCGTTCTGGGTGCTCGCGAGCGGGTTCTCGCCGTCCGCGTCGGTCCGGACCCTGAGCGTCACCGAGGCGACTCCGGAGACGTCGTCGACGAAGGTCCAGACCCAGAAGTCGCCGTTCGAGATCACGCTCTGGTAGCCGTACTGGGGGCCGAAGTTGAGCGAGCCGGGGTTCCAGGGGTGGCGCTGCGGCAGCCAGATGGTGGGCCCGGTCAGGTCGGAGGAGCCGTCGCCGATGACCGCCGCGGCGTGCTCGAGCGCCTCGTTGCAGGCGATGGTCGGCTTGACCTCCATGTCGAGCGCGGTCCCGTAGTACATGTAGCCGGAGTTGAGGGCGGCGAGGAAGTAGTGCCAGGCGAGCTCGGATGAGCTCGCGCCGGCCCCGGGGTGGAGCACGTCGGCGAGGTCGACCGGGCCGGCGATCTGCTCGGCGGTGGCGACCCGGTTCTGGGCGGCGGTGATCACCGCCCAGTTGCGCTCGTCCTCGGCCCAGCCGGCGGCGATGTCGACCTGGCCCGTGGAGCTCACCAGCGGCCAGTTCCAGTTGAGCATCATCGGCGAGCCGAAGTCGCCGTCGGCGTTGACCCAGGCGCCGTCCTCGACGTGGACCACGTCGTCCGCCGGCACCGGGTGGTCGGCCAGGTACTCCTCGACCACCGTCGCCACGTAGCCGGCCGCGGACGCCGCGGCGACGAAGTTGGGGGTCGCCTCCATGTAGTAGCTGTAGCCGCCGCCCCAGGCGTTGTCGCCGTCGTGGGCGAG
>CAYTJW010000503.1:0-4659 GCA_964438135.1 uncultured Thermoanaerobaculia bacterium | reverse complement strand
CGAGCCGATCGTCGGCTTCGTCACCCGCGGCAAGGGGGTCGCGGTCCACTCCCGCGCCTGCCCGAACGTCCGCAACCTGCTCTACCACCCGGAGCGCGAGATCGAGGTGCGCTGGGCGAGAGGTGCCGGTGCGGGCGGGGCGTCGCCGTCACGGGTCGACGTGGCGCTGGTGTTCGTCAACCGCCCGGACATGCTCGAGCTGATCTCCCACGCGGTGTCCAGCGAGGGCAGCAAGATCCTCGGCTGCCAGCTGCGGGCCGAGCACGACGACAACGGCTTCGCGGCCATCACCATCGCCGTCCGCGACGCGCCGCAGCTCGGTCGCATCGTCGATCGGCTGGAGTCGTTGAGCGGGATGCTGCAGGTCGAGCGGCGGGGGCTCAGCTCGCGTGCGGCACCTTGACGACCCGGCCGGAGCGGATGCACTCGGTGCAGACGCGCAGGTGAGTCGGGGCCCCGTCGACCAGCGCCCGCACCCGTTGCAGGTTGGGCAACCAGCGCCGGTTGCGGACATTGTGGGCGTGGCTGACGGTGTGGCCGGTCATCGGCCCCTTGCCGCAGATCTCGCATCGCTGCGCCATCGTCGATCCCCTCCCGGGTCCCCCGCAGGGGGCCAGACTGTTTACCACACCCCCTGCGGGTTGGCAACCCTCCCCTCGCGTCCCCTCTGCCTGCCCGCGGCCGAACCCGTTCCCGACGGCCCCGTTCGCGGCCGGTCCCGGGTCCGGCTCCCGGGCCCAGGTGCGAACGGTCGGCATCGGGCGTACCATGGTGCAGGTCGCAGCCCCGGTATCTGGCTGCGAACCCTTGTCCTTGACAGTAGAAGTGGCCTTTGCTAGCCTGCCTCGTAGAGAGGCATGGATCAGTCTCGAAAACCTTCCGAATCCGGGGTGTAAGCCGTGTTTGGAAAGAGAAAGAAGCAGGTCGTCGGTTGTGACATCGGCTCCTCGGCTATCAAGCTGGTCGAGCTGAAACCGCTGAAAAACAACGAGTACCAGCTCGTACACGCGGCCCTGGCGGAGCTGTCGTCGCAGGCCATCGTCGACGGCGCCATCATGGACGCGAGCCTGGTAGAGGCGGCGCTGTCGCGCCTCATTGCCGACAACGGGATCCGCAACCCGAACTTCGGCGGCTCGCTCTCCGGGCACTCGGTGATCATCAAGAAGATCCAGCTGCCGTCCATGTCCGAGGCCGAGCTCGCCGAGTCGATCCAGTGGGAGGCGGAGCAGTACATCCCGTTCGACATCAACGACGTCAACCTGGACTACGTGGTCTTGGGGCAGGGCGACGGCGACACCATGGACGTCCTCCTGGTGGCGGTCAAGAAGGACCGGATCGCCGACTACACGTCGGTGATCACCCAGGCGGGCCGGGTCCCGGCGCTGATGGACGTCGACGTGTTCGCCCTGCAGAACGCGTTCGAGGTCAACTACGGCCAGCCGCAGGGCACGGTCGCCCTGGTCAACATCGGCGCGTCGGTGATGAACGTCAACGTCCTCCACCGGGGGACCACCATCTTCTGGCGTGACGTCGCCTTCGGCGGCAACCAGTACACCGAGGCGATCCAGCGCGAGCTCAACCTGTCGCGGGAGGACGCCGAGCGCCTCAAGCTCGGCGAGCGCGTCGGCGAGCACACCGTGCAGCAGGTGCTGGGCGTCCTCAACAGCGTCTCCGAGGACCTGTCCCAGGAGCTGCAGAAGACCATCGACTTCTTCGTCGCCACCTCGTCGGTGGAGCGTCTCGACAAGGTGGTGCTGGCCGGTGGCAGCGCTCAGGTCCTCAACCTCGACCAGGTGCTCAAGGAGCGCTTCCAGGTCGAGGTCGAGGTCATGAACCCGTTCCGGAACATCCGCTACAGCGAGTCCGACTTCGACCCGGAGTGGATCAACCGCCACGCCCCGGCCATGGCGGTGGCTGTGGGTCTGGCGGTGCGGACGGTGGGAGATTGACCCGATGATCAAGATCAACCTGATTGCCGAGGCCAAGCCGGGCGGAAAGACTCCCCCAAGTGGTGGTCCTGGACCGAAGGGGCCGAAGGCCGGCGGCGGCCTGCGCAAGGGTGACCTGACGCTGCTGCTGATCCTGCTCCTGGCCGTCGCGGCGGTCGGCGGCTTCTGGTACAAGCTCAAGAGCGAGCGCGACCAGCTCAAGCGGACCGAGAGCGAGAAGCGGGCCGAGCGCGACCGCCTGATGGTGTTCATCAAGAAGGTCGAGGAGCTCGAGGCCAAGCGCACCGCTCTGCAGCACAAGATCGACGTCATCAACGGCCTCAAGGCGGCCCAGACCGGGCCGGTGCGGGTCATGGACGAGGTGTCGAAGGCCCTGCCGGAGCTGGTCTGGCTGACGGGCATGACCCTCGACGGCTCGGCCCTCAACCTGATCGGGCAGGCCATGGACGAGAACGCGGTGGCCAACTACATCGCCAACCTCGACGCCTCGCCCTACTTCAAGGAGCCGGTCCTGGTCGACATGACGCGTGCGGGCAAGGACAGCTTCCGGTTCAACCTCACCTGCGTCTTCAGCCCGACCCCGGAGAGCACTCCCGGCGGTGAGGCGGCCGCGGCTCCGGCTGGCACATAAGGGGAGAAGGGGGGCTCACTCCATGGCATTCGACCTCAACGAGAAGCCGATCTGGGTTCCTCTTCTCATCGGCCTGGCCCTCGGCGGGGCCATGTTCTACGCCGCCAACGCGTACATCTTCAAGGACCTGCGCAAGCAGATCGCGAACACCAAGGCGAGCATCGAGGGCCTCGAGCGGGAGATCGAGAAGGGCCGCGAGGCGGAGCGGGACCTGCCCCGGCTGGAGGAGGACATCCGCAAGTTCGAGCTCGAGCTCGACCGCCTGAAGCGGATCCTGCCCACCCGTCGCGAGACCGACAACCTGATCAAGAAGCTCAAGCAGTTGACGGAGCGCGGCAACTTCCGTCTCACCCGCTTCACGCCGGGGGGGCAGACCGACAAGGAGTTCTACCAGGAGTGGCCGATCTCGATCGAGCTCGACGGCAGCTACCACGAGCTCGGGCTGCTCTTCGACCGCCTGAGCCGCTTCTCGCGTATCGTCAACGTCAACAAGCTCAACCTCGTCCCCGTGGCGGGCGGCGGCTACACCATCCACGCCGGCTTCACGTCGGTGACCTACATTGCCAAGGAAGGCTGAGGGGGAGCATCGCCATGAGCGCTCGGTACGTGCTGTGGTGTGTGGCGGCGGCGGCGTTCGTCCTCGGCGCGGCGGTCGTGCCCGCACAGGAGGCGGCGCCGACCCCGGACCCGGCGGCGGCGACCGCGGAGGGGACCGGCGACGAGGGCGACGTCGACGTGTCCGGGATCGAGCAGATCCTGCGCGGCGAGCAGGAGATCTACCAGGGGGGCGTGTTCGCCTACGACCCGGCTGGCCGGCGTGACCCGTTCATCTCCCTGCTCGAGGGTAAGAAAGAGGACGAGGACAAGCCCCGACCGCCGGGGCTGCCGGGCATGATGATCGAGGAGCTGAAGCTGGAGGGGATCATCCAGACCTCGAGCGGCATCCTCGCCTTCGTCCAGGGTCGGGACAACCTCAGCTACATCATCCGCCCCGGGACCAAGCTGTACAACGGCGACGTGGTCGACATCCTGCCCAAGAAGGTCGTGTTCCGACAGCAGGTCAACGACCCGAAGCAGCTGACCCCGTACCTTGAGGTCGTGCGCGAGATTGCGGACTAGCGAGTCCTCGGAGTGGAAGGAAGAAGGAAAGTGGGGGACGGTATGATGAGCAAGAACGCCCGCATCCTGGTGTTGGCGGCGGCTCCCCTCGTGCTGCTGGGGTCCGCTCTCATGGCCTCTGCCTCGGACGCGGTCCCGGCGCTTGGTCGGTTGGCGGCGGAGCCCGGTTCGACCGGACCCGTGATCCGGCTGGACGCCAGCGGTGATCTCGAGACGGTCCACTACACGCCGCAACCAGGTGTGTGGGTGGTGGAGATGCCCGACGCGACCTGGGACGAGGGTGCCGGCCTGCTGTCCGCGCCCGAGCTCGGGATCGAGCGGGCCGAGCTCGAGCACGTCGAGGAGTTCGGCAAGCGGGTGGCGCGCCTGACCGTGTGGCTGGCGGAGCCGGCGCAGCTCGAGGTGACCCGGCGAGAGCGCGGCCTCGACCTCCACTTTTCCGTGACGTCAGTGCCGCCGGCGATGCCGGCTGCCGCGGCAGTGGTCGCGCCGGTGCCGGCCCGAGTCGAGGTGGTCGCGGCGGAGCGGGCCGAGGTCGCGACGGGCACCGCGCTGCTCGAGGTGGTGCCGACGACCGCCGGCGAGGGCCTGGTGGTGGAGCTGCGCGGCGACGGTCCCCTCGCCGGGCAGGTCTTCACCCTGCCCGCGCCCGACCGGCTGGTGGTGGACCTGCCGGGGGTCACCAACCGAGTGCCGCAGATGCTCTTCCCGGTCGGCGCCGGCGTCGCCCGCCAGCTGCGGGTGGCCCAGTACCAGTCGGCGCCCGACCCGGTGACCCGGCTGGTGGTCGACCTGGTGGCGACCGCGGACTACCGCCTCGAGACCGTCGGCAGCGGCGCGCGGCTGGTGGTCGGCGCGGTCGAGGCGCCGGTCGCCGTGACCATGGCCGCGGCGGCCACGCCGTCGGCACCGGGCGGCACGGTCATCTCCAACGTCGACGGCCCGTTGACGGTCACGCGC
>CAYTJW010000502.1:0-4662 GCA_964438135.1 uncultured Thermoanaerobaculia bacterium | reverse complement strand
CACGGGTTCGGGGCCTACCCGCCGACCTCCGCCGCGGCGGCCCGGATGAGCGCCCAGGCCCGCTCGACGTGGCGGCGCTCGACGTGGGTCTGGCCGACGCACAGGCGCAGCACCAGCCGGTCGGCCAGGCGGGTGTGGGTGAGGAACAGCTCGCCGCTCGCGTTGAGGCGGTCGAGCAGGGCCTGGTTGGCCTGGTCCGGGGCGCGCAGGCGGAAGCAGACCAGGTTGAGCGGCGGCTCCACCACCAGCTCGAAGCGGGGGTCGTCGCGCACCCATGAGGCCAGCTCCCGGGCCAGGGCGACGTGGCGCCGGACGACCAGGCGCAGACCCTCGACGCCGTAGTGGCGGATCACGAACCACAGCTTGAGGGCGCGGAAGCGGCGGCCGAGCGGCACCTGCCAGTCGCGGTAGTCGACCACCGCGCCGGACTCGGTGGCCTGGTTGCGCAGGTACTCGGGCAGGATGGTGAGGGCCCGGATCAGGGCGCCGCGGTCTCTGACCCAGAAGCAGTCGCAGTCGAAGCTGGTGAACATCCACTTGTGCGGGTTGAAGCAGAAGCTCGACGCCAGCTCGAGGCCGTCGAGGAGGTGGCGGTGCTCGGGGCAGAGCGCCGCGGTGCCGGCCATGGCCGCGTCGCAGTGCAGCCACAGCCCGTGCCGGTGGCAGATCTCCCCCACCGCCCGCACCGGGTCGACGGCGTTGGACGAGGTCGTGCCGACCGTGGCGCAGGCGAAGCACGGCACCAGGCCGGCCGAGCGGTCCGCCGCGATCGCCGCCTCGAGCGCCTCGGGCCGCAGCGCGAAGCGCTCGTCGACGTCGACCAGGCGCAGGTTGGCGCGACCGAGGCCGGCGACGCCGACCGCCTTCTCGATCGAGGAGTGGGCCTGGGTCGAGGCGTAGGCGACCAGGCGGCCGTCGCAGCCCGAGCGGTTGGCGACGCCGGCCGTGGCCAGCTCGCGCGCCGCCAGCACGGCGCACAGGGCCGCGCTCGAGGCCGAGTCCTGGATCACGCCGCCGCCGCTCGAGCTCGAGCGGAACGCCTCCGGCAGGCCGAGCATGCCGACCAGCCAGTCGAGGACGTGGGTCTCGAGCTCGGTGCAGGCCGGGCTGGTCGCCCAGAGCATGCCCTGCACCCCGAGCCCGGCCGACAGCAGCTCGCCCAGCACCGCCGGGCCGGAGCCGTTGCACGGGAAGTAGCCGAAGAACGACGGCGACTGCCAGTGGGTCAGGCCGGGCAGGATCACCCGCTCCAGGTCGGCCATCATGGCCGCGAACGGCTCGCCGTGCGCGGGCGGCTCGTCCGGCAGACCGGCGCGGACCTCGCCCGGCCCGACCCGCGACGCAACCGGCAGCGACTCCAGCCGCTGCCAGTAGTCGACCAGCCAGTCCACCACCCGGTGGCCGTGGCGGCGGAACTCCTCCGGGCTCATGTGCACGGTCGGCTCGCCGCTCATCTCCCCCTCCCGCGCCCCCTCACGGCGCCGTGGCCGACCACTCGAGCGTGCCCCCGGTCTCGAAGCCGTCGGCGAACAGGGCGCCGTCGGCCGGCACTCGGAGCAGGCCGCTGCCCCACTCCACCTGGTTGTCGTCGGCCGGGGTGAGGGCGGCGTTGCAGGCCAGGTTGCCGGCCGCGTCGAGGGCCGGCGAGCCGCCGAAGACCGGGCTCGAGTCGTGCTGGTCGACCCGGCCCGGCCCGAGGTCGGTCAGGACCGGGTCGTGCTCGCCGATCGCCCGCACCAGGGTCGTGCCGTCGCCGACGAAGATCGCCCGCAGACCCGCCCCGTCGAAGGCGCGGAAGGCGACCAGGCCGGCGTCGTTGGCGGCGACGCCGAAGCTCTCGACGTCGCCCACCTCGGCGTCCGCCTCGCTGGCGACGACGACCGTCGTCACCCCGTCCGACAGGACCACGGTGCGGTCGCCGGCCTGGTCCTCGGCCACGAACGCCACCCGACCGCTCGGGGTCAGCCAGACCGAGTTGTCGAAGCGCACCCACGGCGAGGCGGGGTTCGAGTCGCGGTCCTCGGCGATCAGGGTCGACGAGCCGTCGGCCGCGAAGACCCGGACCTGGTCCGGCCGCTCCTCGCCGACCTGGCCCGCCGGGCCGAGCCGGACCTTGCCGGCGATCTGGCGGGCGTCGTTGAAGGAGGGGGTGAACAGGTACGAGTAGGGGCTGTCGAGGTCGAGGGTGGCGTCGGCGACGTGGGTCGCGACCTGGGACACGCCGTCCCACGACACCCAGGCGTAGGCGCCGGAGAAGGAGGCGCGGTAGCCGATCTCGCCGGCGTCGTTGACCCGCGGCGAGCCCCAGCCGGTGGCGCCGAAGGGCAGGTTGGTGACGATGCCGCTCGAGCCGGTCGCGGTGTCGTGGGCGTAGAGGCCGTTGGGCGAGGTGTAGGTCAGCTCGAACACCACCAAGCCGGCGTCGTTGACGGTGACGCCGGACAGGAAGGAGCCGGCCGGGCCGGTGTAGACCAGGGCGCCGCTGCCCGAGCCGCCGAACCACACCCCCTGGGCGTCGGTGCCGGGGACCGTGACCAGCCGGCAGGCGAGGTCGCCGACGTCGTTGAGCTGCGGCGTCTCGCTGGTGAAGAAGGCGCCGTCCGGCAGGTTGTAGGCGCCGGAGAAGTTGGCCCGGGCCTGCAGCACGGGCGGGCCGTAGGTGGGCACGGCGGCGCCGGTCGGGCCGGCCAGGGCGGCGGAGACCAGCGCGACCAGGGGCGCGAGCAGGCTCGGACGGTGGCGCATCGGCTCCCTCCCGTGGCCGGCGACGCGAGCGCCGGCCCTGGACGGAGCATAGCACCGGCCGGGGCGCGGCCCCGCTACTCGGGGTCGCCGAGAGCGACGCCGGGGTCGAACGGGCAGCAGAGGGTCGGCTCGGCCGCCGGCACCGTCCCCCTGGCGAGGTGCGCGCCCCTCGCCTGCGGCGACAGGTCGAGCCACTCGCCGTGCCGGCCGCAGACGAAGCGCTTGCAGCGCGGGCAGCGGGCGACGAGGAGGGTCCCGTCGGCCGCGTCGCCGCGGCCGTGGACCCGCCCCTCGACCAGGGTGCCGGCCGCGCCGCACACCGAGCAGTGCTGGGTCTGGCTCATCGCTCGCCCCCCTTCTCCCAGAAGCTGCCGACGAAGGTGCCGGGGCCCCGGGGGACCTCGACGGTGGGGATGAGGACCGACCACGACACCTCGGGGTGGTCCTCGAGCTCGCGGACGATGGCCCGCTGGTGGAAGCCGCCGACGACCAGGGCGATGCGGTCGGCGCTGCGGTCCCGCATCAGCTCCAGGGCGCGCCCGACCATGCACCGGCTGCGCCCGCGGGAGAGGACCAGGAACTCCGCGGCGGCCTCGAGCGAACGGGCCAGGACCGGCGTCTCCGCCACCGCCCCCGGCGGCGGCGGCTCGGCCGCCAGCCGGGCGACCTCGTCGACCAGGGCCACGTACCGGGCCGGCGAGATCTCGGCGCTGTCGGCCTCGTCGGGCGGCACGGCCAGGCCCATGGCCCGGAACATGACGTCGAGCTCCCGCTCCGCCAGGCACAAGGCCTGGGCCTCGGGCGACGGCAGCTGGCCCGCCAGCCAGCGGCAGGCCTCGGCGATCTCGTCGGGCAGGGTGACCTTGAGCGCGGCGATGTCGCGGTTGACGGCGACGGAACGCCGGAAGTCCATCAGCTCGAAGTACGGCACGTCCAGGCGCAGCGCCAGCCGCATCAGCTCCTCGTGGAACGTCGCCGGGCCGGCCGGGCCGCGGCGCGAGGCCTGCTCGACCAGCCAGGCGTCGACCCACTCCGCGAGGGCGCGGAAGATGGGCCCGGACCCGCCGCTGCGGAGCTTCTGCCCGACCTCGGCCACGGACTGCCCGGTCACCTCCATCCAGTACTGGAGGACCGGCGCCGCCGCCGGGAGGTCGACGTCGAGTCGGCCCGGGCCGACCGGCCCGTGCCACGAGTGCAGCCGGCGGGTCACCCGCTCGAGGAACACGGCCGTCTGCTGGCGGGCCCGCCCGGCGTCGACCAGCCGCTCGACGGCGGCGATCTCCAGGAAGCGCCGGAGGGCGGGGAAGTCGCCGAGACCGACCGCCAGCTCGGCGGCGACCTCGCCCAGGCCGGCGGCCTGCTCGGCCAGGGGGACGTTCTCGGCGTACATCGGCAGCGCGCCCCGCACCGCCCGCGCCAGGGCCTGAGGGTAGAGCCGCTGCTGGCCGCGCCGGAGCCACGGCCGCAGGTCGCGGAAGACGCGGTCGCGGGTGCCCTGGTGCGACTGCACGGTCGCCATGAGCGGGTACGAGCGCCCGATGGCCTCCATGTCGTCGACCCCCCAGGCCTCGACCGGGACGTCGCCGGTGTTGACCAGGCTGAGCACGCCGGCAGAGACCTCCTTGACCTGGATGATCCGCTCGACCGACCGCAGGGACGGGTCGGGCACCAGCCGGGTGTCGGCGTTCTCGACCGCGATCAGCCGCACGCCCGCCCCCCGGGCGGCGGCGGTCAGGACCGCGCGGATGCTCTCCTGGCCGGTGACGTTGTCGTAGGCCTGCAGGAGGATCAGGACCTTCGGCCCGCCGGGGTCGTCCGCCAGGTGGTGGCCCCCGGCCGAGGCGGTGCCGTCCGGGATGTCGACGTCGAGCAGCGGCTCGCGCACCGCGTTCGCCCAGAAGGCGACGCCCTTCTCCA